>JBBRGW010000378.1:0-4394 GCA_038223525.1 Pirellulales bacterium | reverse complement strand
TCAACGCTACCCATCGTTGCTTGGAAAAGCATTGGCTCATTGCTCGAAAATTTGACCAGCGTCTTTTGCAAACTCGGGCGTACTGTACTTATGCCCTCACTACAATTGGATAAACCGATTCATACCTAAGGACGTGCTTAGCGTCCGCTATTCGACCATTTCCGTAGATCTGCTCCTGTCTGCTAACTTCGCATGGTAAACTAGTTAGTCTGCTTGCAAACTGTTTAAACTGCGGACGCTGGCAGCGTCCGCCATGTGTTTTCCTCCCGCCTACTTGATCATCATGACACAACCTTTCTTCTCTGGTTTTTTAGTCGCAATCGCTTGTCTTCATGTCAATCTCGCCACAGCACAGGACAAAACTCTCGATTCGTTTCGAGCTCAGCAAGTCTCGGATGTGTATTACTCCGAAGGGGCCGCGGCCGGCGATCTAAACAACGATGGCAAAGTTGACTTCGTGTACGGGCCCCACTGGTACGAAGGCCCCTCGTTTCAAGTCAAACACGAAATCTATCCAGCCAAGGCGCAAAACAAAGAAGGTTACACAGACCACTTTTTTGCATGGGTCTACGATTTTGATGGGGACGGTTACCGCGATGTTTTCACCGTTGGCTTCCCTGGCACCCCAGCGTTTGTGTACCAAAATCCGGGCAAGGACCAATGGGCAGAACTATGGAAGAAACATCAGGTCTTTGATTGGGTCTCGAACGAGTCGCCCCAATGGACGCAACTGGTTGGGGACGATCGGCCTGAACTCGTTTGCTCGCGCGACGGCTTCTTTGGATTTGCGACCGTCGACTGGTCGAAGCCGTTTGAGCCATGGAAGTTTACCGCTGTATCCGCTCAAGTCACCGACAAAAAATTTGGCCACGGTCTCGGCATCGGCGATGTAAACGGCGACGGCAAATTGGATGTGATCCATGCCAAGGGTTGGCTTCAACAACCCAGCGAACTCGCTGCCGGGAAACCTTGGCAATCCCATGATCAGTCCTTTTCGAACGCTTATGGCGGAGCTGAGATGTTCGCCTACGATGTGGATGGTGATGGAGATAATGATATTATCACCAGCATCGCGGCCCATGACTTTGGGCTGGCTTGGTTCGAACAAGTGCAAGAAGCGGGCGAACGGAAGTTCACTCGGCATGACATCATGGGTTCCAAGGCACAAGACAACGCCTACGGTATAGTGTTCAGCGAATTGCATTCGGTCAACTTGGCCGACGTCGATGGAGATGGGCTCAAAGATATCATCACGGGTAAAACGTATTACTCCCATCACAAAGGGAGCCCGATGTGGGATGCCGGTGCAGTTGTCTATTGGTTTAAATTGGTTCGTGGCCCTAATGGGATCGATTGGGTTCCGTTCAAAGCGGCCGACGAAGCGGGCATCGGTCGTCAAATCGGACTGTTCGACCTCGATCAAGATGGACTCATGGACATCACCGTCGGCGGCATGAAAGGGGCACATGCGTTGTTTCATCAACGCAAAAAAGTTTCGCAAGACGCATGGCTTGCAGCCCAACCGACACGTCAAATCGTAAAGCCGGTTTCCACAGACAAAGCACTTCTCTTCGAAGGGGAAAAGCTGAAGGTACTTGCAGTTTCCGACGGCGCAGCAAACGAACAAGGCATGGGGGGCTTTGCTGCGGATCATTGGAGCAATGATTCGCAACTTTGGTGGACCGGTGGCAAGCGTGGCTCGACGCTCGATTTGGAACTGCCCGTGGCGGCCGATGGCAAATTCGATCTGCATATGGTGTTCACCATGGCTCCGGATTACGGCATCGTTCAAGTGCTTCTCGACGGCAAGACGCTGGGCGAACCGATCGATTTGTTTCATGCCAAAAACGTTATCACCACAGGGTCGGTCCGAGTCGGACAACGGGACTTTAAAGCAGGAATGCACAATCTGCGACTTGAGATCGTTGGCAAAAATGCAGCCGCAGCTCCAGGGTTTATGGTCGGTCTCGATAGCGTCCAATTGGGTGTCGATTCAGGAGAATTGCCGAAATCAAAAGCAGGCAAGGCATTAAATTTAGATTTCGAAAAAGGGACACTTGAGGACTGGACCGCTACCGGCGATGCGTTCGTTGGCCAACCGATTCGGGGCGATGCGATCGCCGCTCGTCGACAAGACATGCGCAGCGAACACCAAGGTGAGTATTGGATAGGGACGTTTGAAAAGTCAGGTGACAAACCGACTGGCACGTTGACATCGGTGCCCTTCATTGCGGACAAACCATTCGCATCGTTTTTGATTGGCGGAGGTAGCGACGATGCGATACGAGTAGAGTTGGTAGACTTGCAAAGCGACAAAGTCATCCATCGAACTTCGGGGCGCGTAACCGAAAACATGCGGCCAGTCGTTGTAGACCTTGCGAGCCATCAAAGTAAAGAAATTTTCGTTCGGGTCGTAGACGAAGGCAAAGGAGGTTGGGGCCATATCAACTTCGACGGCTTTCGATTGCACACAACCCAACCCGGTCCGATAGCCAAATCCGAAACGCCACAAGTTTTGGACCAATATCCATTCGAAGGCTTGAATGCAGAGCAAGCGGCCAAGGCGATGAAATTGCCGGACGGCTTTAGGATTATCGTCGGCGCAGCCGAACCTGATGTCAAGCAACCTATTGCGATGGCCATCGATGATCGGGGGCGGGTTTGGATCGCGGAAGCGTACGAGTATCCACGACGAGCAGAAGAAGGCAAAGGACGCGATCGCATTCTGATTTTCGAAGATACCGACGGCAACGGAACGCTCGATAAACGCAAGGTGTTTGCCGAAGGTCTCAATCTTGTGAGCGGGTTGGAAGTCGGCTTCGGCGGCGTCTGGGTGGGTGCAGCACCGAATCTGATGTTCATTGCGGACGCAAACGGTGACGATATTGCGGACGGCGCACCCAAGATTCTATTGGATGGCTGGGGGTATCAGGACACACATGAGACGCTAAACACGTTCATTTGGGGACCGGATGGTTGGCTTTACGGTTGCCATGGAGTGTTCACACACTCGAACGTCGGTAAGCCTGGCGCACTTGATAAAGATCGCCAAGGAGTCAACGCGGCTATATGGCGCTACCATCCGACGCGTCATACTTTTGAGGTCTTCGCGCACGGGACAAGCAACCCCTGGGGTGTCGATTTCAACGATCGCGGCCAAGCGTTCCTTACCTCGTGTGTGATCCCGCACTTGTACCATATCATCCAAGGTGCCCGCTACGAACGACAAGGTGGGGTGCATTTCAATCCATATACCTACGATGACATCAAGACCATCGCGGACCATCGGCATTATATCGGCGCTACGCCGCATAGCGGAAACGGGAAATCAGACGAAGCGGGTGGCGGTCATGCGCACGCAGGCGCGATGATCTATCTCGGTGGAGCGTGGCCCGCAGTCTATCGCGATCGCATCTTCATGAACAATATTCACGGTCAGCGCCTCAACGTCGACATCCTCAAGCAAAAAGGTTCTGGATACGTAGGAAGTCATTCACCTGACTTTTTGTTAACAGGGGACAAAGCTTCTCAGATCCTCAATTTGCGATACGGACCGGATGGACAAGCGTGGATGATCGACTGGTACGACATGCAAGCGTGTCACTTGACCGACCCAGGCAAACACGATCGGTGCAACTGTCGTATTTATAAGATCGTATATGGTGACGTGAATCCGATGAGTGTTTCATTACAGAATGCGACCGATGTTGAATTGGCCAAGCATACGTTAAATCCAAATGACTGGTATGTTCGACACAGCCGTCGAGTTCTCCAAGAACGTGCTGCAGCAGGAAAAGTCAGTGAGGAAGCAGTTGTACTATTGAAGAAGATGGTCAAAGAAGAAACCGAAGAAACGCGGCGACTGCTAGCGGCGTGGGCTTTGGCAGCGATGGAAAAGTTCGATGCTGCAACTTGCGAAGGGATGCTGGTCGACAAGAATGACTACGTGCGCGGTTGGGGGATCCAATTAGGAGTCGATTCCAAACTGGCATCCAGTGCAGTCGTGCCGAGCAAATTAGCTAAGCTGGCGGCCGCGGAAAAATCTCAGGTCACGCGGCTGTTCTTGGCCTCTGCTGCGCAGCGTATTCCGGCAGCCCAACGTTGGGAACTCGTGCAGAGTTTATTGGGGAATGTTGCGGACGCGACCGACCCTAATTTGCCGCTAATGGTCTGGTACGCGGCTGAGCCGTTGGTAGAAGTAGACGCAGACCGAGCGCTCGCGGTTGGCTTATCTGCCACATCAACTATCCCTATGGTTCGGAACAACATGTTGCGCCGGATTGGTGCTGCCAACAACGAGCAATCGCTGGCGACATTGATAAGGGGATTGGGTAAAGCGGAGACCGAAGAATTGCAGTCAGCGTTCCTGGAGGCGATTCGAGTTTCGTTGGCAG
>JBBRGW010000377.1:0-4454 GCA_038223525.1 Pirellulales bacterium | reverse complement strand
ACGCTCCCCCAACATCGCTCCAATCCATTTCGTACCCTTTGTCCATTTGCGTCTTGATCTTCTGCACGATCTTGCGGCTCAACTGAAAAAACTCAGGGCGGCTTTGCAGTCTTGTGGCAACAAAGAGCATCGGATCCGTGCCCATATGCTCCAACGTACTCAGTGGAGAAATAGATTCAGCCAGTACATCTTGAGTGCGGCTGAAATCGTGTCGCTCCCAACCGTCGTCTGTCAAATACGAAAGTGAAGTCGACCCTTTGAACTCAGGCACGAGCTTCGCAATCGATTCGTCGACCCACTTGCAATCCTCCATGAAGTTCTTCGAATAGTCGCGAATCGGACTGTCTTGTCCGACCAAAGTCACAACCGGACCGAGAAGTGTAGCGATGTTTCGAGAGAAGAAGTTATTCAAATTCGCTTCAAACGTAGACTTAGAAAAAGCATCCGATGTGTACCCGATGTAAGTTAGCGGCTTGGTCGACGCCTCCTGGACCACTTGCATCTCGGGTATGTCCAAGATGGATTTGCTTTTGCCAAGTTCAAGCAGAGCTTTGCTGGACGGACTAACGCCAGCTACAAAGAAACCGTCAAACATGCCTACCGTGATGGTAATGCTTTTCTTCTCAACCACTTCGCGAAATTGTTCGATGACCTCATCGCCAAAAATATCGCTGACGGGAAATTCGTCCCAGGGGATTTGCGTTCCGTCGAATCGCAACTGCAAACGATCGCCCCGAGCATCATCGATGCGCACAAAATTCTTTAAAATCAAAGAGCCATTGGGTATCGAACTCATTCCGAGTTGGATGACAGCTTCCAGTTGGTCAATTTTTCCGAGCGCCATATCGACATCGTTGCATTTGGCACCGACCAACACAATTGGAACGGTAAGTTTCTCGAGTATTTTGATCGTTTTGGTCATCATGCCTAACGCTCGATCGACTTCACTCAGTTCTGATTTGAAAGCTAGTTCCCGCATATCGTCATTGAGCTTGGCTTGCGCTTCATACCATTGAGAGACGTTTTTGTCCCCGAGCATAAACAGTTCGCCAGATATCAATTCGCGAGCAAATGCTAAGCCATCTTTTGAGTTCGGATTTTCCAATGCCGTTCGCGCCGTCGCGCCGAACCCCTCACGATCCGTCCATTCCGAACGGAACAAATCGATGGCATTGTCAACCGAGGGTAGCTCAAGAAATTTAGCTACAACAGGACCGCTTGCAAAACGATTCCATTGCTCAGGAATCCGAAGCACAACACTATACACGTCGGCGTCCGCGGGAACTAGCTTTGCAGATTCCACTCCATTGTCTTGCCTACCAAAGACTTGGGCCCCTGCACAGGAAGCAAAGACAATGGACAGGAATGTTTTTGTCCAATAACGCTTCATCGGTAACTGTGTTGCTTTCACTGTCGATGATCCTATTTCGGTAGTCGTTGTAAGAAGTTGCTTTTTAAAAAGCGTTTGGACAGACTAAAGTTGAAATTCGTCAAGTTCGTCCATCAATTGGTCTATGTTTGGGAATTCGTTGTCTGCGGCAGACTGGAAACGTGTTGCCGGGACGGGTTGGTCTAATCGTTCGGGATGATCGATCGAATTCGCGACCGGTGGAGTCGGCTCCTTGCGGGCTGACGATTCCATATGGGACGTGGGCTGGTTGACAGCTCCCGTTTTAGCGCGATGGATCGGAGCGCCGATTGAAAAAACCGGCGTCGACCGCGCGAGCAACAATCCCTTGAGCGTCTGGATCGTTGCATCGATCGAGACATTTGTCGCAAGCGGTATAAAGAAAATCTTTTTGGACGTTATGCCCGACTCGCCGCTAAACGTTTTTTGGCTACCATTGACCGGGACGATCTCAATAGACGGAATACCCAGCCGATGCAAATGCGTGCAGACATAGGCAGCGGACTCCCAAGTCGCTAACGCGAAGTCTCCTTTCAAACCCTCCACACAAAGATGATCGGTGGTGTCGAGTTCGATCGACTTTAGGTCTGCTATAAGCGTTGCGTCCAATCCGCTTTCCATTACGATGCAAGTGATCAGCTGCTCTTCGTAGTCTGCGATCGAACCGGAACGACGTGCATGTTGGCTGATCACGACAGGGATTCTGACTGCCATTGGATCGAAACTTTCTAAACGCAAAGCGGCTTGTTACAGGTCCTCGAAAGGAACTTCGAAAAGTTTCATCATTCCATTTAGATCTCCGGAAGCCAAACCAGCAGAGTACCATTTCACACGTTGTTGGGACGTTCCGTGCGTGAATTTTTCCTTGCGAACCCGGCCTTGGGTTAGTTTATCGTCTCCGATTTGGTTCGCAGCTTTCATAGCATCTCCGATGTCTCCTGCTTCCAGGATCTTTTTAGTTTCCTGTGCATTTTTGGCCCAAACTCCAGCCAGATAATCCGCTTGCAACTCGAGACGAACACTCAACTGATTGCTCTCAACTTCTCCTGCTCGATTTTGCATCGCCTGAATTTTGGACGATAGGCCTAGCTGGTTCTGGACATGGTGGCCAATTTCATGGGCGACCACATAGGCCATTGCAAAGTCACCGGGCGCTTTAAATCGAGTCTTGAGTTCACGAAAGAAGTCGAAGTCCAAGTAAACGTTGCTATCACCAGGACAGTAAAAGGGCCCAACGGCAGCGGTTGCCTGACCGCAGGCCGATCGAACTTCGCCTTTGAATATGACCAATTTCGGCTCTTGATAACGTGCCCCGAGTTGTTCCTTGAAGAGCTTGCCCCAAACGTCTTCAGTGTCCTTCATAACGACCGACACAAATTCGACCAACGGTGCGTCGGGATCGTTTTCCGGTGTGCTTTTGGAACGTGCGGGTGCAAGCTCCTGCTGTTGTCCAACCTGTTCGATCAGTTGTTGAGGATTGGCACCTAAAAACATCATGATCAACATGAGCACAATGGAACCGATTCCGCCCCCTGCGACGACACTGCCTGCGGCCATTGCCATCCCGCGTCGATCCTCAACATTCGTCGACTGTTCCCGGCCTTCCCAACGCATAGCACTTCGTCCCTATTTAGATTCGAATCCCAGACCTACCCCGAAATGAGGCCGTTCACTGCGATAAGTACTGTAGCAAATATGTTTAGAATCTGCAGCGCTGAAAGAGATCTCGTGCGACAAGTTTGTCTCTTAGGCGATCGGCAGAAATGAAAAGTACCGTAGGATGGGACCAATGTACCGTCCGTTGATTCGTTCGGGACAATGGTCCCAAACTACGATTGGTATAACCCAGCCTGCCGCTCGCCATAGTGGGGGATGCTGCTAGCATCCGTTCCGACGCTGGCAGCGTCGGCCGCTATTCCCTTTGCGTATTGAACATCCGGTCCCCTGCGTCGCCGAGTCCTGGAACTATGAATTTATGCGAGTTTAACTCAGGATCGATACCGGCTACATAGACTTTGACTTCTGGAAAATCGTTATGAAACTGCTCGACACCTTGTTTTGCAGCGAGCACGCTCAGAACGCGAATGTCCGGAACTCCCCAACGTTTCAAGGCTAGCACCGCCGCGCGAATAGAACCGCCTGTTGCGAGCATTGGGTCCAGAACAAGTCCCACATCGACGGCGTTCTCGTTCGGCAGTTTGCAGTAATACTCTACGGGCTGTGCGGTCGCTTCATCGCGGTACATTCCTAAATGCCAAACCGCGGCATCAGGAATCAATTGCAGCACGGGTTCAACAAGCCCCAACCCTGCTCTCAAGATAGGTACGATGCCAATCCTTTGCGCCATCCGACATCCTGTCATCTCCGTCAACGGGGTTTGCACATTGCAAGGCTGGAGCCTCAAATCGTCTGTTGCGCGAACGGCCAACAGCATTGCCAAAAGATGGATCTGGGTCCTAAATTGGGCGGGATTGGTTTGTTTGTCGCGTAAAATCGAAAGATGGTGAACAGCCAACGGATGGGTCAGCTCGAAAACATTCTGCATATCTATTGGCTCGGAAGCGTTTTGATGGAAGTTACATCGACATACTTGTAGGTACCGCGATTCATCTCCGCCAAATCTCGAATCCAACTACCGTCGTTCGCTGCGGGCCCCACGTTGAATTGTATCGAATGGATTGTTGTTCCGGATAGTTCAGTCCGTTTTTGGATATCGAAGAGCTGCTCCATCGACAAACTGGGGTCGTCGGCGTCGGTCAAAAAAAATAGTACTTCAGGACGCATTGCTAATCCTTGCTTGATAGCCGGCAGGTGCGAAGTGCTCCCATCTCCGGGCATACTCCTAACGAAATCCGCCGCTCTGCGTTTGTTTCTGTCTTCGGCAAAGATTAGCCCGCCTGACATCGGGGCGAGCGAATCATTGTAAAAGACGACTTGGAACTGGTTGAATTCAGTCAGCGACTGGAGGCTTTTGAGAACCTCTTGCTTGGCAAAGCGAAGCGGCGCAGATCCGAAATTGTTCATGGAATCCGATCGATCGACAACG
>JBBRGW010000376.1:0-4472 GCA_038223525.1 Pirellulales bacterium | reverse complement strand
ACTTCGCTTTTCAGCAGCGGTTTCTGTTCTTTCAATTGAACGGCTTACGGAAGGTTTTGGCTAAATGCCCTACGAATACGCTGGACATTAGCATCCCACTGCGCAAATTGCAGAACCGGATGGAAAGTGTTGTCGATGCGGACAACTTTGGTTTGTTTTGCTCACCCGCCATTAATCTGTTTCCACATCGGGCGGATAGAATTCAGGTTACCGATTCGGAAGTGGAGTATCATGTCCTTGCAGACAGAACACGCCCGATGGACTTTGAGGTGCATTCCGTTCTGGATGTGTCGGGATATGGCGACGATTCGGACATGATGAAAAAGTTCCGGCCTTTTCACGATATCAACGATGCCGATATCGAGAATTCGCAGTCTGCGAATGCCTATTATTCGCTTCGACGAACGCAACGTCAGTTGTCAACAAAACAAAGAAGAAAGGGACCGAGGACTAGCTACATTGGTAGCGAAGTTTATTTATCGATTGTGGACTCAGGAAATGCTCCTTACTCTGCCGAATTAGAGCAACTGGATTTGCGAGTTTTGTGTACAAACCGCGATTTGCCAATTACGATGCCTATTGGAAAATCCACGACGGACTTTACCGTTGAGTCAGGTGCACCGGTTCGTTCCATAAGGTGCCTGGCGGGGCCTACCGAGCCCAAGCCGTCGTTCTCGGCAATGTCAGGTGAGCGGAGCTGGCGATTGATCAGTCATTTATCCTTGAATTATCTATCGCTCGTCGATGGGAATGGCAAAGGGGCTGCTTCGCTTCGTGAGATGCTCGATCTGTATCAAGAAGCTTACGAACAATCATCGGTTCATCAAACAGATGGAATTGTCTCGGTCGCGTCTTCGCCGATCGTTCGACGATTATCGCAAAGTGGACCGCTGACGTTTGGGCGGGGACTTGAGATCACTTTGACTCTCGACGAGTCTCGTTTTGAGGGTTCGGGTGTTTTTCTTTTGGGGGCGGTCCTTTCGGATTTCTTTCGCAAGTACGTTTCAATCAATTCATTCACACAGACCGTGCTTCGCACAGTTGAGCGTGGGGAGGTAATGCGATGGCCGATTCGAATCGGATGTCGGCAGATTCTCTAGCTCGACTAGCAAAGCTACAGCGAGAACCGTACTCATTCACATTCCTATCGGCGATTCGAATGGTGGATGCATTGATTCAAAAGAATCCCCCGACGGGGACGTCAAGTCGTCCCAACGATGAATCGATTCGCATTGGTCAGGTTCCAACTCTGAATTTTGCGCCAACCTCCATTGAGAGTTTTGGTCCCAAAGAGATAGAGGGTCGCTACCGATTGATGACCTACTTCTTGGGGCTTTTTGGTCCCAATGGCCCCTTGCCCATTCACCTGACGGATTTTGCCCAGCAGCGAATTCGCCATTATCAGGACGAAACGACGGCTAGGTTTGCCGATGTTTTCCATCATCGGATGGCAAGTTTTTTTTATCGAGCCTGGGCTGCTAGTCAACCAACGGTTCACATGGACCGAGCGGAGAGCGATCGGTTCACTCAGTATGTTGCATCCTTGTGCGGAATCGGGATGAAGCCGCTGCAAGATCGAGACGAGATGCCTGATCGAGCCAAACTTTACTTTGCCGCATTTCTGGGTTCGGTCAGCAAGCATAGTTCTGGATTGGCATCCATGCTTCAATCGTTCTTTAATGCCACGGTTAAGATCGAGCCGTTTGTAAGTCACTGGGTCCAACTGCCAGAGGATTGCCATTGCAGACTGGGACGAAATCCCGAGTCTTGTACGTTGGGCACAAGTTTCACTTTGGGAGCTCGCGTGCGAGACTGTCAGCAACGCTTTCGCATTGTCATAGGGCCGATGAATCTCAAACAGTTTAAGGGGCTTTTGCCAAACGGCAAAAGTATTCTGCGTCTGCGTTCGTTTGTGGACCAATACGTTGGACTTGAGCTGTCTTGGGAAGTTCAATTGGTACTTGCAAAAGAGGAAGTACCTGGGCTGACATTGGGTCGGCAGGGTGAACTTGGTTGGACAACATGGCTATCGAGTCGCGCCCCGAAGAATCACGCCAGTCAGCTAATGGTGGATCCCACCCACAAATCGAAACGAACAGTAAAATCACGCGACAAAACATCACAGGTTGAGTACACGAACTGTTAACCAAGGAGTTGAATTGTGTCAGAGATTAGTAGAGCTAAGTTATTTGGAAAATTGAACTCGCTGGGTTACAAGGCGATAGAGAGCGCTACCACTTTTTGCAAACTGCGTGGCAATCCTTATGTTGAGATCGTGCATTGGTTCCATCAGATTCTGCAGTTACAGGATTCCGATTTGCATCAGATCATCAAGTCTTTCGAGTTGCAACCAGCTCGAATCGCCAAGGATTTTACTGATGCGCTCGATCGTTTGCCTCGCGGGGCTTCAAGCATTTCGGACCTTTCGTCCCATGTGGATGAGGCAGTCGAACGAGGTTGGCTGTTTTCGACACTCATGTTCGGACAATCGCAAGTCCGCGTTGGGCATTTAATACTTGGCTGTCTCAAGACGCCGACTTTGCGCAACACGTTGTTGGGTATTTCGCGAGAGTTTGAGAAGATCAAAGTCGACCAGCTTTCCGAGAACTTCGCAAAGATTGTAGGTTCATCTTGCGAAGAGTCCTTGCAAAGCAAAGACGGCTTGAACGTCGGTGGCGGTGCTGTTCCCGGGGAAGCGAGTGGAGCGATACCTGGAGCATCCAACGGTGAGGACGCCCTGAACCGGTACACAGTCGACCTAACCGAACAAGCCAGAACAGGAAAGATCGATCCAATTGTCGGACGCGACGAAGAGATTCGACAAGTCGTAGACATCTTGATGCGCAGGAGGCAGAACAATCCTATTCTTACGGGCGAAGCCGGTGTCGGCAAGACTGCGGTGGTGGAAGGGTTCGCGCTTCGAATTGTCGCGGGTGATGTTCCTCCGGCGCTCAAGGATGTTTCTCTTCGCGCTTTGGATGTTGGATTGTTGCAAGCAGGTGCGAGCATGAAAGGGGAGTTCGAGGAGCGACTCAAACAGGTCATTGAAGCCGTTCAGTCTTCTCAAAAGCCGATCATTCTGTTCATTGACGAAGCTCATACGTTGGTGGGTGCTGGTGGAGCAGCCGGAACAGGCGATGCGGCCAATCTTCTCAAGCCTGCTCTGGCGCGAGGAACTTTGCGGACAGTGGCTGCCACCACCTGGGCAGAGTACAAGAAACACATTGAGAAAGACCCTGCTCTCACGCGACGTTTTCAAGTGGTTCAAGTCGATGAACCTTCGGAAGAAAAAGCGATCTTAATGATGCGCGGGCTTGCGTCTACGTTAGAGAAACATCACCGGGTGCAAATTTTGGATGAAGCGATCGAGGCTGCCGTTCGGCTGTCTCATCGGTACATTCCAGCTCGCCAGTTGCCGGACAAGTCGGTGAGCTTGCTGGATACTTCGTCGGCTCGTGTCGCGATTAGCCAACATGCGATTCCGGCTGAGGTGGATGACTCCCGTCGAAGAATTGAGGCGTTAAAAACGGAACTTGAGATCATCGATCGGGAAAAGATCGTTGGTGTTGAGACCGAAGAGCGCGAGCAAGCGGTTCAAAAGAAAATGCTGGAAGAGCAAACTCGCTTGGAGGCATTAGAAGCGCGATGGAAGCTGGAAAAGAAACTCGTTGAGGATGTTCTCAAGATTCGGGCCAAGCTTCGAGAGCGAAGTGGAAAGGTTGAGGGCACGCATAGCAGACTCGAGGCTCAAGCGGATAGTGCAGCAGCGACTGTTGCTCCGCCCGAAGTGGTTTCATTGACCGAAGAGCAACGTGCCAAACTGCTGTCGCTACTAAAGGAGCACCAGGACAAGCTGGCAGAGCTGCAAGGGGACAGCCCGCTCATCCTACCAACAGTCGATGCACAAGCGGTAGCTTCGGTCGTCGCTGATTGGACGGGAATACCGGTTGGCAAAATGGTGAAAAACGAGATCGGGGCGATCTTGGCGCTGGGGGAAACCCTCAACAAACGCGTGATCGGCCAACGGCATGCGCTGGAGATGATTGCCAAACGGATTGAGACATCTCGCGCGAGACTCGACAACCCGAACAAGCCTATTGGCGTTTTCATGCTAGCTGGTCCGTCTGGCGTTGGCAAAACAGAGACCGCAATGGCTTTGGCCGAGTCTCTTTATGGCGGCGAACAAAACACCGTCACGATCAACATGAGCGAGTTTCAAGAAGCCCATACCGTTTCGACGTTAAAAGGTGCTCCTCCGGGGTACGTTGGATACGGTGAAGGTGGAATTCTGACCGAAGCGGTTCGGCGCAAGCCTTACAGCGTCGTATTGCTCGATGAAGTCGAGAAAGCGCACAGCGACGTTCACGAGATTTTCTTTCAAGTGTTCGACAAAGGAATCATGGAAGATGGCGAAGGTCGATTGATCGATTTCAAGAATACGCTTATTCTCTTGACCACCAATGTCGGTAGCG
>JBBRGW010000375.1:0-4490 GCA_038223525.1 Pirellulales bacterium | reverse complement strand
TGAAGCTTCTTAAGTGGACAAGCAAACAGCGACTGGGTAGCGCTGAAACGACGACCGTCCCGAAAGATCTCCAGCAAATCCTCAATCGGATCGGGATCGACGGCAAGATGTGGAGCGACTTGGTCTGGAATTTCAAGAAATACTTCGGCCGCGGCAGCGCTGCAGGCTCGCCAAAGAGTCTCAAAGAGTCCGCAGCGCAGCGGAATCGCAAATTCGCCCCAGGTCAGAATGCGGTGGCTGGTTGCTTCTGTCTTATTACACCCGCGGCGAACAAGTCGTTATGATTTCCGTCGAAGGTATCAATCCGTTGGTCTATCGAAGCTATCGCTTGGGATCAAGCGAAAATAATTCAAAAGGGGCCAAAGCGCCCACCGGGTTCGATGCCGATACAAAGTCAGTAGACAAGGCATCAAAAGGGGCCAAGTCTTAGGCAACAATCATCAAATGGCCCTTTTGAAGCGCTCATGAGTGGCCCCTTTTAAAACGCCCACTGACAGGTCTATCATTTCGGCCTTAGCAGCCACGCCACGGGCAACCAATTCAAGCTTGCTCAAGATCTCTCGAGTGTAGACGCGTTCAACGGCAAACGCCCGGCTTTCCTCAAGCCATGCTTGCGGGTTCGGCTTCAACTCGGCAGCCATATCCAACGCAACCAATTCGGAATCGCCCTGAATCTCGGCCATCCGTTTATTTATCCCATCCACGCTCGCAACATACGCTTGTCGCTTTTGACCTAAATAACAGAGCAGCATCCGGCGGTGTTTCGGCGGTAATCTCGGCTATCATTCGATATTCCGGGAGTCCGAACTCCGCCTCTAGCGAGAAGGCTTTTGCGCATTCTCGACCTTTGTCCACTAACTCATCTTGAGCGAAAAGAAGTCCACTGCAAAAGATTGCTAAAACACAAACTGCAAGAATCATCGCTTTGAACTCCAAAAACACTATCAATGCGGGTCATTAACGCATTCGATCAAGTCAAGGCGTTGTAGGCCCGGGGCCACCCAGCCCTTGTGGCTATAGAGGAGGAGAAATCTTGTGGCTATCGAGGAGGAGGGAAGATCGATCGTCAGTTTCACCACATCGCATTGGGAACGCGAGGGCTCGGCATTTGGAACAAATCCTGCCCAATCCAAACCCGAATTTTAAACAGCCCAGGACAACCCCGAGGGCACTTCTTCAAAGTGCTCTACAGCAAGCTGTCTAACAAAAGCCTTAGTTTGCGAAGTTCCTGTCGCATGTCCATCCCTTCCATGGGGGTCATGTCGACGCTGAGTGCTTGGTCGTACCCGACGCCTTGCAAAAGCGTAATGATCCGTCCATATTCGATTTCGCCTTGCCCGACACGGACCTGCAGCTGGTCCTTTTTGGAATCTCGCAACTGCACGTGATAAACGTACTTGAGCAGTTTTTCGTAGTTTTTGTTGCGGTTGTTGCTGCACAGGTAGTGGCTAGGGTCTAGTGTCAGTCCGATTCCCGGCACGTAGTCGCAAAGATTTTTGACCGTGTCTGGATCTTCGCTCAGTCGGCCCATCTGGCTTTTGAGACCGATGCGAACGCCGCGGTCGCCAGCGATCCCAACCAATTTTTGAAGGTGCTCGACTTCTTGATTGAAAGGTGTTCCATGCTCGCCGCTAGGGATAGTTAGCGAAACCACTTTGGTCGCCTTGGCCAAGTCACAAATTTTGGCGAATCGATCGTAGTAAACCTCACCCTCAGCGTCGATCTTGACGCTATAACTGCAGATATCGAGACGATGCGTATCGCGGACCAATCGCAAGCACTCGTCGTAATCCTCCATAATTCTGGCTGGTGGCATTTGCGTCCCGCTATCGTCAAAAACGATTTCGACGCATGTGAATTCCAGGTCGCTTAGAACCTCGATCACGTCAAGGAACGGAAGATTAGGGAAACAACCAGTTGATGCTGCAACAAACACGACGTTTAACACTCCTTTGGATTAGTCAACTTTTGGATTAGTCAACTTTAAGCCCCCATTATCCGCAGGATGGTCAACATGACAACCTCGCTTTCAAAACATGTCTTCAATTGATCCGATCCAGTCCGCATTGAGTCGTTTAAGCTCGCAAACCAAAGTCTCGCCAGGACCCGAAAAGGGAACATCCAAAGCGGACGTACCGCTGAGCGCTAGCACCCCCTTGCAATTTATTCAGGGGATTGGCCCGCAACGGGTCGAGTTGTTTCATAGACTCGGCGTACGCCGAGCCACCGATTTACTGTTCCTTTTCCCACGAAGTTATCAGGATATCGCTCCCTATCAGTCCATAACGGAGCTGGAACCTGGCCTTCGGGCGAGCGTTACCGGGCAAATTGTCGATATGGATCAACGCGTTAGTTTCGAGGGCAGGAGCAGCGTGGGAATTTTGTTGGCCATCGATGGCGGCGGATATGTTCGCTGCGTTTGGTACAACCAGCCGTTTCGGAGGGAGCAGTTTTCGCACGGGATGCGTGTCATCGCTACCGGGATCGCGAAATCGACTGGAATTTCATTCGAAATGCGGCATCCTGAAACGACTATCCTTGGAGTCGACCAGCCTCTACCGGAGGCAAAGCCGATCCCGGTCTACCCACTGACAGAAGGGCTTCAACAACGGCACGTGGCGATGGCTGTAGCCGCGGTGCTTGAACATCTCACGGACAGCATAGAAGAAGCATTGCCGGAGCAAATCCGACTGACGGCTAACCAACCGAATGTTTTGCCGGCCGGTACTTCTCTGACCGCTGGCAACAACCCGTTCCCCGCACTCCCAGGCATTGCCCAAGCTCTCAGGTCGATTCACCAACCCGGCACCATCGAGGAAGCGAACGAAGCTAGACATCGCTTTATCTTTCAAGAATTATTTGTCTACCAGCTTGCACTCGCTATGCGTCGCCATCGATTGCAACACGACAAGCCGGCCCCCAAGATCACTGCGAACCCTATGATTCACGCTCGCATACTCAAGCGATTCGGCTTCGAGCTGACTAGCGATCAGTTGCTAGCCATCGAAGACGTGCGCAACGATATGGCTCAGGATGTGCCGATGAACCGTCTCATTCAAGGAGATGTCGGTAGTGGTAAAACCGTGATAGCACAGTATGCAATGCTCAATGCTGTTGCCAGCAAACAGCAAGCGGCCTTGATGGCCCCCACTGAGTTGCTCGCGCGGCAGCACTTTTCAAGGCTCCGGGAACAGCTCGCGGGAAGTCAGGTCATGGTCGAATTGTTGGTTGGTTCGATAACTCAGAGAGAGCGCACTGAACTATTGCAGCGGATTGCGATTGGAACCGTCGACTTGGTCGTCGGCACACAGGCGTTGCTCAGCGAACAAGTGCAATTTGAATCCCTGGGTCTTGTCGTCATCGACGAACAGCACAAATTCGGAGTGCAACAACGAGCCAATCTTCGCGAGTCCAGATTGGTGCCCCACTACTTGGTACTATCCGCAACCCCAATTCCTCGAACGATTGCAATGACGATATTCGGCGACCTCGACGTGTCCGTATTGCGCGACAAACCGCCGGGCCGCGCGACAGTACATACCTATTTAGGGAGTACGGCACAGCAAGCGAAATGGTGGGAGTTTGTGGTCAAGCAGATTCAAAGCGGCAGGCAGGCATATGTTGTAACGCCGCGGGTTGAATCCAATGCCGAGGAGGAGGTCGTTGGGGCCGAGCAGGTCTTCCTGCAACTGCAGGCGGGGCCACTAGCCGGTATTCGCATGGAGCTATTGCATGGCAGAATGGATGGGAGCGAGAAACAGGCCAAACTGGACTCGTTCACTTCGGGCAAAACACAGGTGCTCGTTGCAACAACTGTTGTGGAAGTTGGGATCGATGTTCCAAACGCGACGGTGATGACCATCCTCGACGCGGATCGAATGGGTTTGGCTCAATTGCATCAACTGAGAGGACGCATTTCTCGGGGTAGTTTCCCCGGTTACGTATGTGTCTTTGCAAAACCAGGGGTTGCACCGGAGGAGAACGCCAGATTAAGCGTCTTGGCTTCAACAGACGATGGATTTCGATTGGCCGAACAGGATTTGCAAATGCGGGGCCCCGGTGACTTGTTGGGTACCAAGCAAATCGGATTGCCACCATTGCGAATTGCAGATTTGGTAAGAGACGCAGAAGTGCTCGTTCGCGCACGAGGAATGGCTCAGCAGATCGTTGAACAGGACCCCAACCTAGACTTGCCCGAGCACGCGAGGTTAAAACGACAAGTCAACCAGCGGCACGGAGCGGTGGTTGCACTCGGTGACGTTGGGTAGTGCGGCAGGGCACTAGTGCTAAAAGCCTTAGTTGTGCGACGCTCTGCGTCGCATTCATCACGACGCGGCGAGGCTCTGAATTCGATTCGAATTTTCAAGAGAAGTCATTTATTGCCAGGCCTGCCACTCCCCTGCAGGAATGTAAAGCTCCTCCCAATTCTGTCGCAGGAAAACAATTCTTTTTGCCCACCGGGCCAGGTGACGAGCAGCTCATCGACCTTG
>JBBRGW010000374.1:0-4506 GCA_038223525.1 Pirellulales bacterium | reverse complement strand
CGAGTCGCATGCCCCCCGATTGTCGCCCCGTGTTTCTACGGCATCGACATGTCGACCATCGGTGAACTGTTCGCGCCGAAATTTTTAGAGGATGGAATCCTTACTGAGGAGGGGCAAGATCGCATGGCACGCCAATTAGGTTGCGATTCGTTGCGATATTTACCAATTGATTCTATCGCGCGGGCTATCGATTTGCCCACATCGCATTTGTGTCAAGCGTGCATTACAGGGCACTATCCAACTCCTTTTGGACAGAAGCTTTACTCGATTGCAAAACAAAATCATCTCGACGGCATTACCGCCGAAAGAACCTACGAGCTAGGGCCCGCACTGAGCTAAGCATTTCCGCTGGTGTCCGTGTCCTGAATGTTGCCGGGCGCTCTGTTGCCGGTGCTCTATTGCCGGTGCTCTGTTGGTTATTTCATGGAAATGGTACACATTGTGGCGTTGTGGTCTCCGCCATGATTATCCAGGATCCGCAACATTCGCGTGCAGCGGGTGCGAAACATGTGTAGGATATTCTGTACTTTTCCAAGCTCGCCCTGGAAACTGTCCACTCCATCCTGTCGCGTGACTATAGGTATGTTCGCGCGATCCAACCCAAACGAGGCGCCGAAGAATGAATTCAAAATCCTGTCCCGATTGCAGCACGACATCCAAACGTAAATTGATCCGACGCGACTTCCTGCAGGCTGCGGCAAGTCTCGCGGCGATCCCTTTGGCGGCCCGCATGGTTTACGGTGCGCCAGCGAGTAGCGGTAAGGCCGAGACGATCGTCGGCGAGTTCCATGCAAGTCTGTCGGAGCAGCAACGCTCGGAGATTTGTCGGCCTTACGCGGATGCACTTCGCAGCAAAGTGAATGCAAACTGGCACGTCACTAAGCCCACGATCGGCAGCGATTTCTTTACTGCAAGTCAGCGAGGCATGATTGAGAAGATCGCCCGCGCTGTTACGAGCGAAGAAGGCTACGAACGATTGCAGAGACAAATGGATGACGATGACGGTGGTCTGGATGCATACAGCGTAGCCGTGTTCGGTAACCCTACCGCGGGGGACTTCCAATGGTTGCTCACTGGCAGGCACCTCACCCTGCGTGCCGACGGCGACTCTTCGCCAAAGACGGCCTTCGGCGGAGGCGTCGTATACGGCCACGGGGAAGAATCCAGCGCTCAGGACAACATCTTTTACTACCAGACGAAAAAGGTAAACGAAGTCTTTGCGGCTTTGGACAAGGATCAAGCCAAGCAAGCTTTGATTTCGACTGCTGCTCCCAAGGAGACGGATATTCAAATTCAGGGTGACAAAGGGATGTTCGCGGGTCTTGCGGTGTCCTCGATGAACCAAGAGCAAAAGGGAATCGTGAAAGACTGCATGAAAACGTTGCTATCGCCTTATCGCAAAGAGGACGGTGATGAGGCCATGAAATTGATCGATACAGCAGGCGGCATCGATCAATTGCGATTCGCCTTTTATCAACAAGAGGACTTAGGCAACGACAAGATATGGGACATCTGGCGCATTGAAGGGCCGAGTACTGTGATCCATTTTCGCGGGGCACCCCACGTGCATGCTTATATCAACATTGCGAAGACGTAGAACGTAAGCCTAAGGCTCATTTGCATCAAAGGGTCACTCTCGGCACGAGTGACCGACGGTGGGTCGTACCGCCAGTGGCACTCACATTATGAACCGTAAGCCCTAGCTTCGGACCTGAATGCTTTTTTAAACTTTGGAGAACGTGGATGAATTTGGTTTTTGGCAATCTTGGAAAAGTGTTGGGGTTGTCTTTTCTCGGCCTGCAATGGTTGATCGCAATCAACGCACTGACGCTTTTCACGCAAGCGCAATTACCAACGACGCAATCTGCCAAATCGCAATCTGCCAAGTCGCAATCGATTGAGGATGCGGTTTTGCCGCTCATCAAAAACTACCAAGGTGATGTGGCCGTCGCTGTTTACCATTTTGAAAGCGACACGCATTGGTCGATCCGGGGCGACGCCGTCATGCCCACCGCTAGTTTGATCAAGCTGCCGGTCATGATTGAAGCTTATCGTCAAGCAGCGGCAGGCAAAGTTAAATTGGATCAGCCAATCGTTGTTAAGAAAGACGACATGGTCCAGGGATCTGGAATTCTGACTAGCCACTTCTCTCCGGGCACGACCATTTCGTTGCGCGATGCTATCCGCTTGATGATCGTTTATTCGGACAACACGGCTACCAATCTGGTCGTCGACGCGATCGGTTTGCCTGCGACGACAGCAGCAATGAAAGAGCTGGGCTATCCAGAAACTCAGCTCAACTCAAAAGTCTTTCGTCGGGACCTGTCGATCGCACTGGAGCGGAGCGAGAAGTATGGACTCGGGAGCACCACGGCCCTCGATATGATCCACTTATTGACGCGATTGAAGCGAGGTGAATTAGCTAGCTCCGACGCAACTAACGCGATGCTCGAACATTTGATTCAATGCGATGACAAATCTCGGTTCCCTTTGCTTTTGCCAGCGAAAGTCAAGGTAGCTCACAAAACTGGTTCGGTCACTCGCGTTCGGACCGATGCGGGTTTGCTGATGGGAAATGGTTGCACCATCGCCCTGTGCGTATTGACCGACAACAATAAAGATATTCGATGGACCGACGACAATGCTGGTAATAAGTTGAGCGCTGACATTGCGAAGTCGATTTATGAATTGCTCGCACCCAAGTCGGTCGAATTGGATGTCGAAGCGATGCAGACGAAAGCAATGCGTGTCGGCGCCACTGGCGACATGGTCGAAGCCCTACAGCGCACGATCAAGGCAAAGCTCGATCCGCCAGGCAATATCTCGGTAGACGGCGATTTCGGACCAGCCACCGAAGCGGCAGTGAAGGCGTTTCAAAAACAATCAGCCATTGAGGTAACTGGCACGGTAGATGAAGCGACCTGGAAAGCCTTGGGCCCGCTGATCGATCAGGAGAAGCCGCTCCCTCCGCCGCAAGTAGTCAACTCCGAGAAACTCGATTCGCAACCATCTGACGATCCGTTTGGTCCACCTCAAGTGACATGCGGCGCATGGGTCATTGCGGATCGAATTGGTGACAAAACGTTGGCAGGAAAGAACGCTGACAAACCCATGCATATTGCGAGCACGACCAAAATCATGACAGCGTATGTCATCCTCAAGCTCGCAACAGCCAATCCGGCAATACTGGACGAATCGGTTACGTTTTCGAAGCGCGCGGATGATACTATTGGATCGACGTCCGGAGTTCGGGTCGGCGAGAGCTTAAGCGTTGGCGAATTGCTCTATGGCTTGATGTTGCCCTCAGGCAATGATGCGTCAGTCGCTTTCGCAGAACACTTTGGGCGTCGATTCGGCCAGTCGGATGCAACACTCGATAATCAGCAATCTTTTGATCGGTTCATCGACCAAATGAATCTCGCTGCGGGCGAATTGGGTATGTCGCAAACCCATTTTGTTAACCCTCATGGATTGACCGACAATGCTCATCTTTCGACGGCATCGGATCTGGTGCGTCTCGCAAGGGCCGCATTGGATGTACCTCGGTTCCGCGACTACATCACGTGTCGACAACATGGTTGTGAAGTCACAGGGGTCGGCGGATACAAACGCAATTTGAAATGGGAAAATACCAATCGCCTGTTGGGAATTGAAGGGTACATGGGACTGAAAACGGGTACGACCGATGCCGCAGGCGCTTGTTTGGTTTCTTGCAGCCAACGCGACGAAAAGGAATTGATTGTCGTAGTACTCAATGCAGCCAATTCAGATGCTCGTTACGTGGATTCGCGCAATTTGCATGCGTACGGTTGGCGCAGCGCGGTTCAGAAGAAATGATTGCCCGCTTTTAGGCGAGCGGCAGGCTGTGTTATACCAGTCGTAGTTTGGGACCATTGTCCCGAACGAATCAACGGACGGGACAATGGTCCGGACATTGGTCCCATCCTACGGTACTTTCCATTCTGCCGATCGCCTTAGAACTTGCGGAACTCCGATGTGTGTCTTGGGTTGGCAGTGGCACAAGCTTAGACCGATTCCATGCATGGTTTCGACGTTGCTTGGTCTGGTCCACGCTAAGGGTAGGAGAATGTAATGGTTCGTTCACGATGGTCGCGATTTGCGGCATTGGGATTGGTTGGCTCAGCGTCCTTGATTGTCTTCGAGTGTTACGCTCATGCGGACTGGACTCGATTCCGCGGCCCCAATGGCTCTGGGATCTCCGACGAAAAACTTCCCGTACCAACGACCTGGAGTGAAACGGAGAATCTCAAATGGAAAGTGCCGCTGCCAGGGGCAGGTGTGTCATGCCCGATTGTGGTGGGTGATCGCATTTTTGTGACCTGCTACTCAGGTTACGGACTAAATCAAGAGGAGCCTGGCGATATTAAAAACCTAGTACGGCAGCAATGGAGAGATCTTTATTCGATCGAACAAATTTTTGTATTGCGTTTCAAACAAGAAGTAGCTCGGTGAGAGTTCCTTGCCGTCACACAGTTTAGGACAGTA
>JBBRGW010000373.1:0-4515 GCA_038223525.1 Pirellulales bacterium | reverse complement strand
AAGGAAATCGATTCGTCAAGTTACTACTGCGGTTGGTTTCAACAACCGACAAAATGGGACACATGGATAACTTGGCTGATAGGCCCTGTGTTCGTTTGCTTCTTCATCGCCTATCGGACAATTCAAGGCGATTGGAACTGGCTATGGATCGCCGTGGTAATTGCCTCTTTGATTGGAACTCTGTCCAGCGTTTGGCCCCTCTTTCAACTTATTCGCAACCGAGGTCGAACAACGGTGATGTGCTGGGGCTGGTTGAGCGAGACCGACTTGATTTATGGTTCCGGCATCCACGTAATGAAAATTCCGATCGCGTCATTGAATTACATTGGTCGCGATGCTGAGTTACTGCAGTTTGTGCTCTCTGGCGGAAACAGTCTGTACGTTTTCCGAAGTTGCTTTCGGGACGCTAGCTATTTCGACAAGCTGAGTGCGTGGTTTGCGACCAGTCTACCGAACGAGCCAACTGTCCCGAGCGAATAAACCGCGCAAGAGGAAACATCGGACGGGCAAGGTCCCAAAGAGGCCAATTGACCTTGGAGGCCGACTTTATTCGCAATGCAGCTTGTCTAAATTAGCCTTTTCGGTACACTTCTATAGCACTTACCCCAATACTTTGGGGTGATTTACTGCGTTTTTGCTAGCAATCGCGTGATTTTTATGGAACTCAAGACTCAAACCAACGACGCGCCGACCAGGCCCGTGGACCAGCTTGTCCTGGACTTGCTCAGGCGGCAAGCTGGGCTTTCCGTCACGGATCTGATGGAGCGACTCGAGGTAACCGCGACTGCAATCCGCCAGCGACTGGATCGGTTGGAGGAATCTGGCTTGATCGAACGTCGCAAGCAAGGTGTTGGTCGTGGCAGACCCTCGTTCAACTATTTCCTAACGGCAAGAGGATCGCAGCAAGCCGGAGTGACTTATAGCGACTTGGCGATCGCGTTGTGGAAAGAGATCAATCTCTTGGCTACGCCCGAGTTTAAGGCAACGCTGATCGAAAGAGTATCGGCTCGCATGGGTGGTTCCTTTCGTGAGCTTCTAGCGGATGGTCCGATCGAGGACCGCATGCAATGGATGGCGGGTTTATTATCAAATCGGAAAATCCCAACTTGCATGACCAGTGGAGTCGGCATCGGGCTGCCTATCCTCGAGGTGCAAGCTTGTCCCTATCCGGATCTCGTTGGCCACGAACACGACCGCAGCGTGTGCAACATGGAAACGAAAGTTTTAAGCGCTGCTTTGGGACACGAAATGGAGTTGTCTCAGTGTCGCTTGGATGGCCATAGTTGTTGCCAGTTCAAACCGACGGTTACTGTCGCTGGCGGCATCCCCTGACCGTCTCGCATCGAAATTAGATTTCTAAATAACTACCATTTTTCAAACTGATCTTGGATCGAAAGTACAGATGTCACATACACTCCGAATCGAAAATTTGCATGTCGCTGTCGACGGAAAAGCGATTCTTCGCGGCGTTAACTTGGAAATAAAGTTTGGCGAGACACACGCCCTCATGGGCCCAAACGGTTCCGGCAAAAGCACGCTCGGATTAGCGATCGCCGGACATCCCAATTACGAGATTACCGAGGGAGCGATCTATCTCGATGATCAAAATATCACCGAATGGGAAGCCGACCAACGAGCCCGTGCCGGAATCTTCATGGCGTTTCAACGCCCTATCGCAATTCCTGGCGTGAAGACCGCTGACTTCCTTCGCCATGCGACAACCAACGTGCGTCGTCCTGACCGCAAAGAGGGCGAAGATTTGATTCCGATGCGAGAATTCCGCAAAGAGCTCAAGTCGAAAATGGAACAGCTTAAAATGGATTCGGAGTTTGCTCGACGTTATGTCAACGATGGCTTCTCCGGTGGTGAAATGAAGCGTGCAGAAATTTTGACAATGGCCATGCTCTTGCCAAAGTTCTCGATTCTCGACGAAACCGACAGCGGTCTCGACGCAGACGCGGTGAAACTCGCCAGCGCATCGATCGCAGAAATCGGGCGAGACAAGATGGGGCTGTTGATCATCACTCACCATGACAAATTACTCGAGCACAACAAGCCGCAGTTCACTCACGTCATGCTCGGCGGCCGAATTGTGGAAACGGGCGGACCAGAATTGGCTCGCGAACTTCACGATCACGGATACGAACGGATTCGCAAGACATACCCAGACGCGGAAGCGGCAAATCAAGAAATGCTCGGCAAGGAAGAAGCGGTAACTGTTTAGTCAATCGCCTATCCGTCCTTCCAAATGAATATCCAATTAACCTAAAGAAAAATAATCAAATGTCCACAGATATTGCAGCAAACGAATCGGTTGGCGAAATCAATAAATACGATTTCCGCACCGAAAGCAAAGCGGTCTTCAAGGCCCGAAAAGGGGTCGATGCTGACATCGTCAACCAGATCTCGGAAATGAAAAACGAGCCCGACTGGATGCGAGAGTATCGCCTCAAGGGTTTGGAAATTTTTCAGTCCAAGCCCATGCCTAAGTGGGGCGGTGGTATCGATATCAACTTCCAAGATATCTTCTACTACTTGAAGCCGACCGACAAGCAAGGTAAGACTTGGGACGAGGTTCCAAAAGAAATCAAGGACACCTTTGATAAGCTCGGTATTCCCGAAGCGGAAAAGAAATTTCTTTCCGGAGTGAAGGCACAGTTCGAAAGCGAGGTCGTCTATGGTT
The DNA here is from genome assembly GCA_038223525.1 of Pirellulales bacterium. GTDB lineage: Bacteria > Planctomycetota > Planctomycetia > Pirellulales > Pirellulaceae > JBKCUI01. The sequence goes on along the minus strand of JBBRGW010000373.1, from coordinate 1,832 downwards.
CGCTCAAGCAAGACCTTGCCGACCAAGGTGTCATCTTCACCGATACCGACTCGGCCGTTCGCGACTACCCGGAACTGGTTAAAGAGTATTTCGGCACGATCATCCCATCGACCGACAACAAGTTTGCGGCCCTTAACTCTGCAGTTTGGTCCGGTGGCTCTTTTATCTACGTACCCAAAGGGGTCAAGATTGAGTTCCCGCTGCAAGCGTACTTCCGAATCAACGCAGAGAACATGGGTCAATTCGAACGGACGTTGATCATTGTCGACGAAGGGGCCTCGGTTCACTATGTCGAGGGCTGCACCGCGCCAATGTATACCTCGGAGTCGTTGCACTCAGCGGTCGTGGAAATCATTTGCAAACGCGGAAGCCGTTGCCGATATACCACCATCCAAAATTGGGCCAACAATATTTATAACTTGGTAACCAAGCGAGCCGTAGCATACGCTGACGCAACGATGGAATGGGTAGACGGAAACTTGGGGAGCAAGCTCACGATGAAGTATCCGTCGGTTTACATGCTCGAGCCAGGCGCGCACGGAGAGATCCTCTCGATCGCTTTCGCGTCCAAGGGTCAGCATCAAGATGCAGGTGCCAAGCTCGTACACTGCGCCCCCAACACCACCGGACAGATCATCAGCAAGTCGATTTCGAAAGGTGGTGGACGAGCAAGCTATCGCGGTTTGGTCCGAGTCGAGAAAGGTGCTAAAAACTCTAAATGCAACGTTGTCTGCGATGCTTTGATCCTAGATCCTGAAAGCCGTAGCGATACTTATCCCTACATCGAGATCCTGGAAAAGGACGTTAGCGTCGGCCACGAAGCCAGCGTGTCTCGCATCGGTGAAGAGCAAATGTTTTACCTGATGAGCCGAGGGATGAGCGAGGCCGAAGCGAGCACGATGATTGTGAGTGGATTTATCGAGCCACTGGTCAAGGAATTGCCAATGGAGTACGCGGTTGAAATGAACCGTCTGATTCAGCTTCAAATGGAAGGATCGGTGGGCTAAATGACAACAACTATTGCTCGCAATGAAACCGCTGGCTTCGATCAAGCCGGCTTCGATCAGTTCATCGATCGACGTATTGATCCAGTTTGGATTACGCAATCGAGGAAAGACGCATGGGCTGCCTTTGAAGCCATGGGCTGGCCCAATCCCCGCGATGAAAATTGGCTCAGGTCTGATCTTCGTGGATTCAAACTTTCGAAGTTCAATCCGACCAACGAAACTGAATCGCAGTCGGTTACTAACGCTCCCGTACGATTGTTGGATGGCGTTGAAGTTGCTGGCTCCATTCGATCCGTAAATGGTTTGGTGACACACGAAGCACTGGATCCGAAGTACGCAGCCAAAGGGGTTGTTTTTGGCTCACTCAGCCGCTGCGTTCGCGACCATGCCGAGCTCGTTAAAAAGCATTTGCACGCTCAGATCAACACCAACTCGGATCGGTTCGCAGCATTGCAAGCAGCGATGTGGACCGATGGCTATTTCCTATACGTACCAAAGAACGTAGTGATCGACAAACCATTGCATATCCATGCAGCTATGGGTGATGGTAGTGTGGATGTTTCGCACGCATTGGTTGTGTTGGATGAGGGATCCGAAGCGACGGTCCTCTATGAGTCCAGTAGCGATACACCGGATGCCGCCGGCTTTCATTGCGGTGGTCTCGAACTTGTGGTCGGAGCACGCGCGAATTTGCGGTTCGTAGGACTACAAGATTGGGGCAATAACACTTGGCACTTTGCTCACAAGCGTGCAAGCATAGGCCAAGACGCAAACTTGCAATGGACGATCGCGGCGGTCGGTTCCAAGTTTGCGCAGGTAGATCAG
>JBBRGW010000372.1:0-4528 GCA_038223525.1 Pirellulales bacterium | reverse complement strand
AAGTTCCGAACGACGAGACGTCCTAGCATTCGCAATCACAACTCCTTTTTCATCGGTAACAACAATGTCGAAAATGCTAGGATAGGTCTCACGAATGGTTTCTAACTGAAGGCAGGCGTTTCGAATCCAGTTTTCGCAATTAGCGAGCTTCGTCAGCAATTTTCCTGCAAATTTGATGGTCGCTTCTTGACCCTCCCCAGTTTTCAGGAAATCGATAAAAGTCGTTACTATCTTTTCAAATTGCTTGCGTGTCCCGGGGTCAAACATCATTTCGGAGCGACGAGGGAAGAAGGAAGTGATCTCCTTGACTCGATCGGTTAAATCCATCGAAGTCCAACCGGTTGCGACGCTCGGAATCCGAAAGGAAGCGATGGTCCCTTCCAAAAATGCTCCCAACTCTTCGAAATCGGAAGCAAGCGATTTGCCCGTTTTTTTCATTGAGCTCACGCAATTCGCAAGGATCGGTTCTTTCGACCACCACCGGACATCGGTGGAGCGATCCTGCATCGTGCGATCGACCAAGTTGACCTTGATCTCGGCCGTTGTCGTATAAGCCACACCGCAAAATCGACCGCGCTCGCGATAGTACTGCGAGAATAGGTCTGTCACGTTTTCGGACAAATGCGTGCAGAGCTGCTCCACTTTTTGCATCAAGTCGGTGATCTGCTGCTGCTCAGTCAGATTGTCGCTAATGTCCGCAGCCGTACACTTTCCTTGATTGCAAATGGGAAGTATCCCATTGAGGTCCGCGATAATCCGGTCGTGGAAACGCTGATGTGCCTCAATCATGAATCTTCGGTAGTTGGGTTCACGATCCATTTGGTTTTTCGTTTCGATCATCAGTTTGCCTTTGCAAGTTCGGAGATTAGATACTCAATCAGCGTTGAAAATTCCAGTAGTATTAGGTCGCCGCAATCCATTTGAAAGACGCCCTGGTAGTATGCCGCAGTGAGATGGGCCGGCGTGGGATGTAGGTCGTCCATGTCCACTTCCATGATGCTTCCCAAACGATCGATCTCCAGTACGATCGGCTCCTCATACGACTTCAATTGGTTGCGTTGGCCCTCATCGCAAATCTGATCCTGTGAGAGAACAAAGACGCGATCCTTTTTCGACGCCTCCAGCGCATGGGTGCTTGAACCGAGCACGCTTCTCATGTCTAGAACCACCGCGGTAGTTCCACGAACATGCGCTACCGATGGAATGCGACGATCGCCAACTTCGACAGGTGTCACGTGCATCAATGGGCAAAACTCTCCAACCAATAGCAATGGCATCCCATAGATCTGCTCGCCCACCCAAAAAGTAAATATGCGTTGATTCATTTTGCTTTCTTTCTGCTACGCGTTTAGTTGTGGTTTGGCAAGATTCAGCGGATCTAGCAACAGTACATCCTCGACGCACTTCCGTAGAGCAAACTTGTTGATCTTGCCCACATACTGATTGAAGCCTACTTCGTAACCGTGAAAGCGACTCTGGTCGTCTACTTGCGTCGTCAAAGCGAGCATTGGCATCGTCGAAAATCGAGCTTCTGCTCGAACTTTGGCAGCAAGTTCAAATCCATTCATCTCGGGCATGTTGATGTCCGAAATCAGCAAATCAAATCGGTTCGTACTTTTCTGCAGCAGCTCCCACGCTTCGCGACCATTGCCTACGACCGTCAATTCCCATTCGGGGCGGTTGAGATACTGGTGCAGCAAACGTTGGAAAAAGACACTGTCCTCAGCACACAAGATTTTGGCCGATTTGACAGCTACAGCAGAGCTTAAAATCGAATCGTCGGGTGCGTGCAGCTCGACCAATCGATAAAGGTCTAACAGCGTTACCAACCGCCCTTCCAACTCAAACAACCCAACTGAACACGTATCGGTATCCGACTTCGATCGGAAGCATCCATTGAGGTCGTGAACACGAAGGTTGTCGCCGCAAGCGATAGCAATATCAATCTCAAAGTTTGCCGGCAGAATGATGTTCGACGGAGTATTGGAATTCTTGAGCGGCTTGACTCGCAAGTATTGATCCAGAAAGAGCAACGTCATCATGCGGTCTTGGCAAGGATAATAAACGGTGTTTCCAACCCGTCTCATTTGATCAGGCTGAACCGACTGCGCAAGCGCAGCTATCTCAAGCGGAATGGCAAAGTACTCATCCGGTGCGTAGTTGAAGACCAGCACGCGTTCGGCCGTGCTCGCCTTTCGCTCGCGTTGCACGGTTGGCGGCGGTTTGCCAGCAGTCTCCAACTGCAGTCGATTTCGTTTCGCAATCTTGCCGATGTCGAGAATAAAAATGCAGCGACCATCACCCATGACCGCATGCCCGGTGTACATCCAACAATGCTCGATCAATTTTGGAACGGGCTGCACAATGGCTTCTCGTATTCCGATGACATCATTCACCACGAGCGCAAAACGATGCTCGCGGTGCCGAATGATCACCACCGAAATGTTGGGCATCGGCCTTGTCGGATTTCGTTTGTTCACCTCGGCTTGGGATGTCGCTGGACCGATTGTTTTGAAGGGATCTAAAACAAAACTTCTGGTTACGTCGGAGTAAACCATTCTCGCTTTGCCCACCGCGTCGGCCAAATGAATCATCGGCAAGATTGCCTCTCGCAAATGGAACACCTCTCCATGTTCCAACGCTCGAAAATCTTTCGGGTAGTTTGTTTTGTCTGGGCGAATGATCTCGCAGATCGCAGATTCTGGGATGGCGAACTGACTTTCCCCAATTCCAACAATGAGCGTTCGCGTCAACGACGAAGCGACCAGCGCTTTAGCCAATGGCAAATGCGCAGTCAGCTTACTCCCCTTGCCTAGCTTGGACTCAAAAACAATACTGCCACCGATTTGTTCAATGTTGGTTTTCACTACATCCATACCAACACCTCGGCCCGACACATCGGTCGCTTGCTCCTTCGTGGAAAACCCCGGTTTGAAGATCAGCAAGATCGCTTCTTCGTCCGTTAATTCGTTGGCTTGCTGTACGGACAGGAGCCCTTTTTCCGTTGCCTTGCGCCGAATGATCGACGGGTCGATCCCTCGTCCGTCATCCTCGACCTCGAGAACGATCTCGCCGCTTTGCTGAAAGCTACGAAGCCAAACAGTTCCCGATCGCAGTTTGCCTGCGGCTAGGCGCTGATCCGGCGACTCAATCGCGTGGTCAATGCAGTTGCGGACTAAATGAGTCAAGGGATCGGAAAACGAATCGATGATCGCTTTGTCGAGTTCCAAATCACCACCGTCGATGACGAGCTCGACTTCTTTGCCTAAAGACAGCGACAGATCGCGAATCACCCGTTGAAACTTGTTAAAAAGAGTGCCTGTCGTGCTCTTTCGAGTTTTGATCACGGTCTCATGGACGTCGCTAATCAAACGGCACAATCGTTCCAGAGATGGATTGTCTAGGGATTCGCTTGCATTGAGCAGTTGGTTTCTTGCCATAACCATCCCGCCGGTGATTTGCAGCAGATGGTTGAGAACCGATGTGGGCACTCGCATTGTCGGATCTGCGATCCTGTTCGTGGATGCGACAGAGTTGCCTTGTTGAACGATCGGGAACTTTAGACCATCCGGAGAATCTTGTGACGTGGATTCTGCGACCGTTTCATTCGACGCGGTTGCGTTGGTTGGCAATGCGGTCTCGGGCACGAGTGGGAATTCGAGTGGCGGCCTAACGGTTGTCAGGCTTCCAACATAGTGATCAAGGCGTTGCAACAATTCTTTGCAATCGGCTGTGGCACCAAGGTCTGCAGAATCCAGCATAGCCACCAATGTGTCGACCGCGTCTAAGATGACTCCGATATTGTCAGTAGACGGGTTGGTCTCGCCATCTCGAATCTTGCACAGTAGCGATTCCGCTCGGTGGCTTACCGCCACGATTTGATTCAATTGCAAGAACGATCCGGAACCTTTAATCGTATGGATGGCGCGAAAGACACGATTGACACACTCACCGTCGACACTGAGATTGGACTCCATGCTGAGTAAGTCGGCTTCGATATTGGACAGCGAAGCTTTGCTCTCCTCGATAAACTCCGGGATCAATTCATCGTCCATGGGTTCGGTCCAGCGGCAATTGCGATCGCAATGCTTGTAGAGTGTTGATCGGACTATAGCTATCAGTGAAACTTTTTCGTCTCACTAAAGTAGGCGGCAGTTCTTGCGCAAATGCTAAAGTCAGATCGCTTTGCAGAGTATTGCACTTGTTTTCGTGAACGAGGCTACGCGCAGGATCAAGATAGGCTTCACGTTGCCTTCGCTTTTTGTATTTGTCGGACGCGAGCAGCGTCCGCCACGCGAGTAGAACAGTTGTTGGTTCGAGACCTGCTTTGCTTGGGGATGAGCTCACGGTTGTACGGATTCCTTCTACCTAGAATCCGTTGGAGTCAAGAAATCTCAAATCTCAAATCACCGCGCAGTGGTGACTTCATTCGTCCTGGTTATGTCTCTCTTGAAACGCCTTATCCGATTGATCATAAAATCGATGCTGTTGCAAAGATCCATAGGATGAATAGGCTTCAATATGTAGT
>JBBRGW010000371.1:0-4544 GCA_038223525.1 Pirellulales bacterium | reverse complement strand
ATCTGAGCGCTGGTCATCAGATCGAACGTCTTCCCTTGCACTTTGCGATGGTCCTCCAATACAGCGCCTCGATTCTGTGCGATGAACGAGTTCTCAAACGTATCGAGCGCCATTCTTCGTTGTGTCAGCCGATCGTTCTCTAGCTTCATCTCCAAATCGCGAATACGCCCAGTGCTTGAGACCGGAAGCGGTGCCCAAGACATCCCAAGGAAACCCGGTCCCTCGCTCGGTCCACCGATAGTGACAAAGGGAGGGATGCTCAAGTTCGGCCGTTGGGAAGCAAGCTCATGCGCGATCACCGATCCATAGCTTGGGTATTCGACATTTGCATCCGGCACATAACCGGTGTGCATGTAGTAACGCCCTCGATTGTGATCTGCCTCGCGTGTGCTCATCGAACGCACAATGCTCATATGACTCATTTGCTTTGCCATCAATGGCATATGTTCACAAATCCTCATGTCACCCGTCGTGGATATAGCCTTGAACGGGCCCCCATTGTCCGTACCTGGCTTCAAGTCCCATATATCCATGCTCGATGGCCCGCCACCCATCCACAACAAAATGCAGGACTTGTGATTCTTCTTAAGCGTGTCCGCGTGCACTCGCAACGAATGCCCGAGCGACATCGAGGAACCGAGAAGCGCCGAGGCACCCGCCATATGACTCAAAAAGTGACGTCGATCCATGCCCACTGGAGGTGCAAATCTTGACCACATAATCGTTACCCTTTTCAAACTACAGATCTAAATTTCAGTTTATCTTTAGACGCCAACATCACACATTGCCATCATTCATGGTTGCCAAGATCAATGGTTGAAGATGAACTCATTGCTATTCAAGATCGCCCACCACATATCTTGCAGCATCCCGCCTACATCATTTTTTCTTGCCAACAGTAACTGCTGAGCGACGTTGACTTCTTCTTGTTTCGCTTTTCGACCTAAGCCGGCAATACACAGATATTGAATTTTCTCGGCGACCGATCCTTTGTTTTGCGCCATCGCGTGCAACCAACTCCCTGCGTCCAATGAGATAGCTTCGCGAATCAGATCTCCATTGAACAGCATCAAGCTTTGAGGGATCGAACCGTTAAATGAAGTCGTTTCATCCCCTTCATCGGTCCCAAACGCGACCACAAACTGCCGCATCCAATCCTCTCGCTTTTTCTGCTGTTCTTCTAAGTTTCCTTTGCGGTTGGCCTGGGTCGCAACGGCTAGCGATTGAAACAATTGCTCCGCACTCATCTGACGGGTGTAGAAATGTGAGAACTTGGGCGACTCGCCCAACGATGGCTCGTCGGACGCGTTCTCCTTAATGATCCTCGAGGAAAGCTGGTACGGTTGCGACATGGTGATCCAGACAATCAATTGCTTAAGGTCATAGCTGCTCGCGCGAAAATCTGCGGCAATTTCTTCAAAAAGTTCTGGTTGCGTGGTCGGATTGTGTGGTCCCAGATCGTCGATCGGTTTGGTGAAGCCGTAGCCGAGGAAATGAGCCCACATTCGATTGACTATCGACTTGTCCAAAAACGGGCTCTCCATCATCAGCTTCCCCAACTCATCGCGTCGGTTTACTTGACTGACATAGCCGCTTTTGCCAATCTCAGTCCCATCGACAAACGTTGGATAGGCGACTTTGGTGATCCCATTTCGCAACTGGTAGTAGATTTCAGCTTGTTCTGGTCTTCTGCCTTCACCTGCAAAATCTTCATTCACCAATTCTGCAAAATCCACTTCTCGATTCGTGGAGCCAGATACGTATCGACGCAGAGCTCTGGACTGCCGGAAGAAGGCATTGAACTCCCAAAACTTCTGTTGCTTCCATTGATTGAATGGATGGTTGTGGCACTGTGTGCACTGCACTTGGAGCCCCAGAAAAATTCGGGACACGGCTGCTGTCGCTTGAGTTCCGTTCTCGTCATTGACTTTCATCGCCAGGAAGTTGGTTGCGCCGTTGAAACCGTCAGCACCGGGCTTGGTTGTGCCTGTTGCTGTAACGAGCTCAATGACCATTTCGTTGTACGGTTTATTGGTCGCAAAGCAATCGCGAAGGTACTTCTGCATGCCCGGCCGATTCGTCAAACTGCGATTTTCCATGCCTCCATTGCGGCCGATCAGCACGTTGGTCCAAACCGTCGACCAATGACTCGCATACTCCTCGGTATAACGATCATCGTTGATCAGTCGATTCACCAAAGCCAACTTCTTGTCGGGTGACTTGTCTTTGGCAAACTCAGAAAACTCGTCGTAGCTTGGAATACGTCCGACGACATCTAGAAACACTCTCCGACACCACTTCAACTCATCCTCGACTGGCGATGGCTTGATTTGGTTTCCAGACCAAGCGGCCGCCATGGCAGAATCGATTTTTCCAACTTGGACAGGGAGTGTGGCTCGTTTGGAATCCTTGCGAACCGGCACATTTTTGGTTTCATCGCCCGCAGCTTGAACCACAAGAGAAAACATGAGGAACGAAAGTGTGGACGCGAGCAGGACGGAAAAACCTCGAATTGGCCGAAACGACGCAGAAAACGTCGAATAGCAGCATTTTTGAACGATTCGCAACATTTTCGTGGTCCCAGTGTGTGGCCGCTCGGGGAACCTCGCCCGAACTCATTGTGAAAGCGTGAACTAGCCTCTTATTGTACTCAATCCCTTAAATATTCGATGCGTTGGTTGCTGCTATTGGGGTTCCGACGCAGCTGCGTCGGCCACGGGAGGCGGCACAAGCACTTGTTTTTCGCGTTCGATCGACAATGCTATGAGTACTATGACCGAACAAGAATTCCTGACCCATCACCATCTCACTCGCAATCCCTTCGCTGACGAAGATGCACAGACAGATTCCGTTTTCAGGGAATTCTGCATTTCAGGCACTTTTCACCCGTCCTGGAGCAAATTCGTTGGAGACGCTAAACAGCCCGCAACCGCGGTTGTATTCGGACCTAAAGGTTCGGGAAAAACCGCCATGCGTTTGCAACTCATTCGGCACATCCATCAGCACAATCAACAATTTCCGGAAAATCGTGTTTTCCTGATCGAACTCGATGACTTCAACAGCTTCTTAGGCCCGCTTCAGGAACACTTGTCGCGTCGCCAACAATCCTCGCCGGACAAAGTGCTGCAGTCGCTCCGACTTTGGGACCATATGGATGCGATCCTCAGCCAAGGCGTAACGCAATTGATCGATCGCGTCTTGCAATCGAACGCGACCGACAATGCACCCTCATTCCAAATTCGCCAAGACGCGATCGATCGACTGGACCGCGGCCAACGCCGAGATCTTCTGCTGCTGACCGCGTCCTATGATCGATCCAAATCCGGCACACTACAGGACCGTTTTACGTCGATTCGAAAGCGACTCCGGTTCTATTCTCCATCCACATGGTTGCCTATTGGAATCGGTATAGTCTTTAGCATCATTACTCTTTGGCTTTGCTACTTCCTGTACAGCACTGAGACACTCTCCATTCGATCGCTTCTGTGGCTGCTGCCCCTGTCGCTTTTGGGCGCATGGGGCATGTACGGTTATCGTTGGATTCGCCGTCAATGGATGGCTATGCGAGTTTGCAAAAACCTCCGCATCCTCCATCGCGATTCAGGACAGTTGCGAAGACTCTTGATGCAATTTACAGCCAAAGAACTCGAGGAACAACCGCTTCCACATTCGCAACGCTCCGACGACCGCTACGCGTTGCTCGAGAAGCTGCAATTGCTGCTGCGTTCACTCGGCTTCCCCGGAATGATTGTCATTGTCGACCGCGTCGATGAACCCGATCTCGTAAACGGCCAAGCGGAACGGATGAAGCAATTGGTTTGGCCCCTCCTGGATAACAAACTGCTTAAGCACGAGAATTTCGGTATCAAGCTGCTGTTGCCTGCCGAACTCCAATACTTCGTCGATCGCGAGTCGCGAGAGTTTCACGAGAGGGCAAGGCTCGACAAACAAAACGTGGTTCAATCGTTTGACTGGACCGGCGAAGCGTTGTACGACCTGTTGGCGTCGCGCATGCGAGCGTGTGCGAGCGACGGCTCTAGGCCAAGTCCAAAAGAACTATTCGATTCGCAGCTCACCGAACCGCGACTCATCGCAGCTCTTCAGTCACTACATACACCACGTAATCTGTTCCGATTTTTGTATCGTTTGATTACGGAGCATTGCAAACGATTTCGATCCGAGACGCCTCAATTCAAGATCTCATCGGAAATTTTTGAATCCACGATCGCGGTCACACAAGCAGAAGATCGTAGGCAATAGTAACCGCTATGAAAACAATTCATCGACTTCCCACACGGCGTGCACAGCGTAGAACTGTGCCGCTTGCATTTGTCTTGGTTAGTGCTTGGTGCTTTGGCTGCACGCGAAACACCAAACACATGGAGGGATCCTCTGCTGATCTCGAGCGAACCGTCAACGCATCGGTTACCAAAGCAGCCGGCACACTCAACGAAACCATTCTCGAAACCATTCGCAACAACCTCGAGAAACGCTCGCTTTCAGCCGACGTCAACGGGGCTTGGCAAGTCATCCACGGAGCGATC
>JBBRGW010000370.1:0-4553 GCA_038223525.1 Pirellulales bacterium | reverse complement strand
GGTGACAACGGTTGGAACCATAACCGTTCGCTCTACCAAAACATGCTGTGGACAAGCTTTGCCGCATTTCTCGCAGCCATGATGCGGTTCGTGCGCGAATGCCCGGCCCGCCGTCGAGACGGATCCGATTGTCAATAAAGTCCAAACAGCTAGTTTAAAACCGGCGTACTTGCGTTCCATCTTCGTACCTGCGCGACTTTGATTGTTTCAAGAAAACCAGAACCAGCCGTTTACTCAACCACTCATCCTAGGTTGGTCTGAAAACGGATCGAGCCACGTCGGTTTTACCGAACACTCGGCCCACCACAATTAATCGGTTGCAAGTCCCACAAACATTCTCTCGAAAGATCCATTTCAAATTTGAATTACAGGCCATTTTCGTCGACAGGAGTAAAATATAGCGTCGGTTCCGATTGTAGGGCTTGAAGGAGTCGGCCAAGTCAAGGTTTTTCCATGACGATCAATCTAACGACTACTGTTTGAGTGTTTCGAATGAGCTCCATACTTAGCGAACTACCCGGGGGGGTCATGCCAATCTTGCGGGCCAAATCAAATTGACTTGTTATCTTCAGGTCATCGCATCGAACGCATATGTCGCCTTCAAGAAGTCCCGCTTTCTTGGCCGGTATACGTGATGCCTCGCCCGTATCGATCCATTCGATCAGTGCGCCATTCGTCCCACTCAGGTTGGCCTTTTTTGCCTGCTCAAGCGTTACTTGTCCAAGCTGCACTCCAATCCAGCCGCGTCTGACTGATCGATGCTCGACCAGCTGTTCCACCACGCTTTGTGCCACATCCGCACGAAGTGCAAAACCGATTCCTCGATAATCATCACCTAGGATAGAAGAAACGATTCCCACAACCTTGCCATCGATATCCAACATGGGGCCGCCGCTGCTCCCCGGATTGATTGCCGCATCCGTTTGCAGATAGTCTCGCAGGGGACTGCTACTCATTGACGTGCGACCTAAAGAACTGATAATCCCAAACGAAAAAGTCCCCTCCAATCCAAAGGGTGCGCCAGCTACCCAAACAAAATGCCCTAACTTGAGGCGGTTACAGTCACCCCATTCTAAAATGGATGTCGCCTGCTCTTCGACCTTCAGCACTGCCAGATCGGAAAGGGCATCGTATGCATGCATTTTCGCTAGCCAATTCTGTCCCTGCCTACCATCGACTTGAATGGTTTCAGCCGCGCGCACGACATGGTAGTTCGTCAAAATCCATCCCCCCTGTCGAAAGAAGAACCCGGACCCAATATCTGTCCCTTTGGCAAGCGGCAATTGACCAAAGAAACTCTCCAGCTCTTTGTCGCGGCCCAGTCCAACCGCACGTGAAACCGTGATTCGAACAAGTGCTGGAATCGCATGGTCTGCAATCGCACCTGAAAGCTCGGAAAGGGCTCGAGCATTCGCAAGCATGCTGTCGCTGTTCATCGCTTCTAAACCCATGCGAGTCCGGCTTAGTTGTGTGTTTTCGGTTCGATTAAATAAAAGGAGCAGAAAGCCAAATAGCAGGAACGATGCAAATGCGGCCCCTATCGCAATCAACCATCGGTAAAAGCTAAGCGTACGCTCGGTCATCGACGTGGACTCAATTTTGCAACGCCTGAAACGGGCTCATCTTCTTTCGGAAGATCGGCAGTTAAACCAATCAATTTCGCAGGTTGCAAGGTCCGAGCAATCGCAAAATTGGCGAAGTCTACTAGGTCTACTGGACCAAGCGTTGGATACTGAGGTTTAGCCTGTTTCTTCATGTTTTCTTTGACGTACTGAAAAGCTTCGTTAAGCGAAACGAACCTATCCTGGTTCGCATCGGCGCGACCGTCGAGAGCCTCCTTGAGGGGGTCGGTGAAGGCGTCCTCAAAAGCGAGTTGATTTCCATCGGATGCCGTCATTACAAATATTTGGTCGTTCTGCAGGGATCGCACTGCTTGCTTCAGACGTGACGGGCTCTGCGTTTGCGCCGCACCGCTGTGGCAAGTGTCTAGGATCACAAGTTTGCGACAGGCAACTTTGCGAAAAGCCCCTAAATCCGCGAGCGACAGGCAATCCTCGTACTTGGACGCACGCAAGTCGCGCGACAAAGCCCGGCTTGTTACGAAATGGTACTCCTGCGTAATCGGATCGATGACACCGTGTCCCGTTAAGTAAACCAATATAAGATCGTCTGGAGAAACGTTTCCCTCGAGGCGATCGGCCATCGTCTCGATCGCTGAACGCCATGCAACGGGAGTTACCTGTTCATCGGTCAGGACGGAAAACTTCGAATGCGAACTGCCATAGTCGTTGTTCGCCAAAGTATCTGCAATGCGTTTCGCGTTAATCGAAGGTCGATTAAGATTCAGCGAAGGATCTCGGTACTGCGAAACCCCGGCGGTTACTACATAGATGTTTGCTCGCGGTGTTTCTTGCTCTTCCAGAGTTCGGTCCACGACCGCTTCCCCCACTCCAACAGTGTGTTCGGACGTCTCCGCGAAGACTTGAAACTTCAGTTGGCGATCAGTTGGGATCGCTGCATCCCATTCGACAAGAAATAGTCGCTGATCCGGATTCACCGGGTCAATAATGCCCTGCGCCGGACCGATTGACCTGTAATTTGTTGCAACCACTCCGTTGACATAAGCCCGCGAAGTCAAGAGGCTTTGCCCCCGTCGCATTCTCACGCTGGCACGAAGTCGGATCGAATTGCCTTGCGATAAAGATCGAATCGTAGGGACGGAAATTTCTACTGCCGGCTGGAGGGCCATTAAGTTTGACAAGACACCATTTGGCCCACCGGGAATTTGCAAGGCTACCTTTTCAAAAGCCTTTGCGATATTGCCTGCGTCCAGCAATCTGCCGATGACGTCGGGCCTTTCTAGCGATGCTCGAAATCGATTCGCCGGAACAAAGTCCGGGCGTTTGTCTGGACCGCGGTTCAACTGCCAACCAAACAATTGGTCGCCATTGATCGACGCATCGTAGAATCCTAACGGTGTCCAAGCTGCCCACTCGCGATCCGCGTTGACAGCGACGGTCAAAAGTGGTTCCCATTGGCAAACACGTTTGAAACCAAATCGGGGTGTACCTGGCCCACCACGTTGAGCCCAGAAAGCAAAATTGGTCAAGAAGTTCGCTCGACTTAAACGGCGCCATATTTCCTTCGGGTCTTCGGTGGAAGCCGCCTGGAGGATTCCGGTTCTCGGATCTGGCTCCGTCCAAGCTAATTTAACAATGCGATCGTTGCCTCGAAGACCTCTAGTATAAAGTGGTCCGTCGGGTGCGACCTCATCGATGACGACAGCATCGGTGCCAATCTCGGCCTTGATTCCCCATCGAGAAATCGGATCTAGCACAGCGTCGCGCGCTGCATCCCAGCCCGCCAATGGCCAACAACATATTCGGCGATCCTGGCAGCTAGATAAAAGGTACCTACCATCGCGGGAACATTGCAACGCATTGATACTGTCTTCGTGTCCGCGAAACACTCGCCTCAAAGGACAAATTCGATCTCCTGTCGCAGGCAAACCGAAAACCCAAATCTCAGCCCCATCCAAGAAACATGCAGCAACTCCACAAGCTTTCCCGTTCGAATCAAAAACCCAACAGCTTGCTGATATTTGACCGTAGCGAGCGGCGATGGATTCACCCGGGACCAAGTCAAGCCCAAGCGTTGCACTCAACCCATTCGGTATTTGAACGGATAGGTTTCCTCGCGGATCATATTTCGGAAGCTCGCCACCGGGTACGGTCGGTTGCGTGATCCATTGACGCTGCTTGGGGTCGATCCATTGCAGCCTAGCCTCGCCATCCTCGTTGGTGTTGATGCCCATCGCTTGCTCAACACCCGAGATATCGCTCCATTTCCAAGCGATTTTGCCGTCGGCATTCCATTGGATTTGCTTAGGAGCACGGAACGCGTTTCGCCCAAGTTCCGCAGCTAGTTTTAAATCGCTCGCGTTACGAATCTGGATTTGTGTGCCATTGTCGTTTGCTAAACGTCCGCCATAAGTCGACAAATGATAAGGAGGCCTTTCCAGTTCCGCAGAGATCTCAACGCGATACTGCCCTTTGGCATTCGCTGTCCATTTCTGCATTCGACCCCGGCCCGTTTTCTTGCTAATCTCGCCCACAAAAAAACTCTGATCGGAGTCAGACCAAGCGATGCTGGTAAACGAATAGGAGCTATCGCTTTGAACGGCTCCGTTGAGCAGGTCATTCTGCCGATACTTTTGGATCATTCCTTTGCCCGATTGCCACAGGACCAGCCATCCTGCATCATCCATCGCCAACACAAATTTGCCCGACGCAGAGCATGCAACTCGGATGCAGGTCTTGCCTGCGACAGGAATGATTTTCTTTATCAACTCGGCTTTTTCGGCCGGTGTCAGACTTTTTCCTGAACCCTTTTCGAGATCTTCAATCAAGGCGCCAAGTATCTCTATTCCTTCCGTCGCTGACGCTTCCTGTTTCATGGTTTCGAGCCGTTGGCCGTCGCGCACATCCAAGACCGCAAGTTGGAACGGCGCGTCAGCTGCGATCTCTACTTTTTCCGAAATCACGACCTTCGAT
>JBBRGW010000369.1:0-4568 GCA_038223525.1 Pirellulales bacterium | reverse complement strand
GTTCGGCTACAATCTTTTCCTCTATCCGATTTCCGCTTGGATATATGGTCCGTTCGATCTTTTCGTCGAGCACGGCCACCGGTTGCTCGCATCCGTTGTTGGACTTTTTGCAATTGGCCTTTGCGTTGTGGCCTATCGAACCGAAAGCCGTCGGTGGCTTGTTGCAACTTGCTTTGCGTTTCTCGCCGCGATTATTATACAAGGAGTTTTGGGCGGTGCTCGGGTCCTCTTTGATGCAAGAACGCTCGCCATGATTCATGGCTGCTCGGGGCCACTGGTCTTTGCGTTAGGTGGATTCATTGCAATGGCTTCCTCCTCGAGATGGCACCGGTCCAAACGCAACCAAAGCGGAAAACGTCTTGGTAGACTTTCTGCAGTGCTGCTCGTGCTCTCCGTCGCTCAATTATTGGTCGGCGCACACCTGCGACATTCGCTTCCAACATGGCTGCCCATTTTTTTTATGTCGCTGGTCCATACGCATCTTCTGATGGCAACGGTGATTCTACTTGCCATCATTGGCATTGCGATTCTAGTGCGTTCACCTTCGAATCGTAGCTATCCGGAACTTCTTAGCCCTTCCAATGCGTTGCTCGCGATCGTGGTCGCACAAATCCTTCTTGGTTTCGCGACCTGGATTGCCAACTACGCGACCCCGTGGATTGAACTTACCCCTTGGCTCGCCCGATATACCGTGCAAGGCAAAGGCTATTGGGAGTCAATGATAGTAACCGGACACCAAGCTACCGGTTCACTTATGATTCTCTGTTCGCTATGGATGGCGTGCCGCTCGTATCGTAGAAATCCGCTTGCGGAATCGCCTGTCGCCCACAGCGTGAAAACCGATGAGAATGTCCAAAGAAAATACCAACCAGAAGCAGTCAGTGTAGGCATTGAATGAGCACTTCGTTCCCAAACCCGAACGCGACGACCGTCGATCCATCTAGCATTGCTGCGGTTCATGAGCGGGGAGCAGTCATCAATTGGTGGAGCGACTATGTGGCGCTCACAAAGCCACGCATCACTTTGATGATCTTGCTTACGGTGGGGGTCGCCATGTTGGCTGCCAAGCAAATCAATGGCACCGTTGTTTCTTGGACGGTATGGCTCAACACGCTGCTTGCGACAGGCATGATCGCAGGGAGCGCTAGCACGCTCAATCAATGGTTCGAACGGGAACGCGATGCACTGATGCCACGCACTCAGAAGAGGCCACTGCCGAGCGGTCGCTTGACGGCCATCGAAGCAGCCGTCTTTGGTTGGGTTCTCGTTATTGTCGGCAGCCTCTGGCTTTGGATGGGAGCTAATGTGGAAGCCATGATGTGTGGTTTGGCTACTTGGGCGATCTATTGCTGGATTTACACCCCCATGAAAACTGTTTCTTGGTGGAACACCGCCGTTGGGACTTTGCCAGGTGCACTGCCGGTGATGATCGGTTGGACGGCCGCTGGCGGTTCGCTTTACGATATCGATGGATGGGCTTTGACCGCCATCGTAATTCTTTGGCAGTTCCCCCATTTCATGGCCATCGCTTGGCTTTATCGAGACCAGTATGCACAGGCGGGTTTTCGAATGCTGACCAAAGAGGAGCCTACTGGGCTTGCCGCCGGGTGGCATGCTATCGTACCGGCTTGCTTGCTGGTCCCACTATCGATCGCAGTTTTGCATCCAGTCTCGGTTACCACTTGGATTGTCGCTTTGTTGGGTGCCGCGTCCTGTTTGGGTCAAGCAGCCGCTTCGCTCCGTTTTCTAAATGAACGCAACAATCAGACTGCAAGAAAACTATTGCACAGTTCGCTGATTTATCTGCCTGCGATTATGTTGCTAGTCGTCGTGCGATGGGGAATCGAGTGATTCATCTCCCACAGGACGGTGTTTCGGCTCTTTCCGTCAAAAATGTAGTCCATCATTACAAAGAGACGAAGGCCCTCAACGGGTTGTCGTTCGAGGTCGCTGTGGGCCAAATCTTTGGAATTCTCGGCCCCAATGGGAGCGGCAAGTCGACCCTATTCAGACTCGTATCAACACTCACCCGTGTCCAAAGTGGATCCATCGAAGTGCTCGGATGGTCTACCCAAAACGACACTTCGATCGTTCGGCAGCAACTGGGCGTCGTCTTTCAATCACCGTCGCTCGACCGCAAGCTTACTGTTCTTGAAAACATTCGATGCCAAGCCGCTTTGTACGGCTTATCGAGGGCCGATCGCGATCAGCGTATTCAAGAAAACGTTTCTATGTTAGGCCTCGACGACAAACTGAACGTGCGTTGCGAAAAGCTTTCGGGCGGTCAGAAACGAAGAGTAGAATTGGCCAAGGGGCTACTGCATCGACCCAAGGTCTTGCTGCTAGACGAGCCCAGCACTGGATTGGATCCGGCTGCACGACTGGATCTTTGGCAAGCGTTGACGCAGTTGCGAGATAAGCATGGAACGAGCATTATTCTGACCACGCACTTGCTTGAAGAAGCAGACAAATGTGATTGCGTCGCGATCTTGAATGCAGGAGCGATGGTTGCATGCGATCGACCCGAAAATTTGCGATCCGAAACCGGTGAAGTGGTTATTTGCATTGCTACCAGCGACCCCATTGCGGTCGCTAGGATACTCAAGGAAAACTTGCGAATGGAGTGCACGGTCCTGGATCAACAAGTCCGGATTACTTCTCCCGAGGCGATGTCGGTCCTATCGTCCGTGATTGAACAGACAAAATCTTTGGCCTCGAGTGTGATGGTTGGACGCCCCAGTCTCGAAGATGTTTTTATTGCAAAGACTGGGCATCAGTTTCACCGCTCATGAGTTTCAATTTACGCAAAGACTTGGGAGAGGTCCTATCGACCGCTTGGCCGCTCATGCTATCGACAGGCCTCTTTTCGTTGACTCTGTTTGTCGATCGCATGCTTCTGTTTCGCTTCTCTGCATCGAGCGCAGCGGCCGCGATGGGAGCAGGCACCGTGCTGTGGACCATCAATTGCTTGCCGATGGGAATATGCGGCTACACCAATACCTTTGTGGCCCAATATCTTTCCGCTAAACGCCCGACCAGAGCATTGCAAGTCGTTTGGCAAGGCATTCTGTTGGCTTCGTGCGTGGGTCCACTCCTCGCGTTGCTGGGGCTCTATGCTCCAACACTTTTTTCAGCGATGGGGCACTCTGAAAATCTTGCACTTCATGAAGCGGAGTATTTTGTTTGGCTGATTCCAGGTACCTGGGCATCCATTATTGCATCAGCGCTCGTAGGACTTTTTTCTGGGAGTGGTCGATCGATGATCCTGCTCTACACCGACATGGTTGTCACCGTCGTCAATGCGGTTTTGGACTACGTTCTTATATTTGGCGCTTTCGGCTTCCCAATGTTGGGTGTACGAGGAGCCGCAATTGCAAGCAGCATTGCATTAATACTAAAGCTGGTAATCCTTGCTGTTGTAGCCCGAAAGGACTTCCTGCTCAAGAACAAGGTAGCCGGTGTTTACATCGATCCTGAAACACTTGGTTCTAGCCGCGCCGGGCTAAAGGAGTTGTTGCAATGGGACTTTCTGCTCATGAAGCGTTTGATCCACTTTGGATGGCCGGCAGGAGTGTCTGTTGTGGCGGAAGCCGTCTGTTTTACCTCGATCATGATGATAGTTGGGAGACTGGGCGAGGAGGAAGCGGATGCGACGACATTGGCGTTGGGCGTCAACTTGCTCGCGTTCATTCCGCTGGTTGGCTTGGGGACCGCGGTAGGGGTGTTAGTAGCCAAGTATCTCGTCAAAGAACAAGTCGAGAGTGCCAGGCGGATGGTCTTTAGTGGATTGCTAATCGGCATCGCTTATAGCCTGATCTTTGTGGTGCTCTATGGAGGGTTCCCAGATTGGATCATGAATGTTTATGCGATCGATACCGATCCGGAGCGATTCGACAGAATGCGTCCCATGTTGCGTCCTTTGCTTTACTTCATCGCCGGCTATTGCGTGTTTGATGCGTTCCAAACCGTTTTTGTCGGTGCTCTCAAAGGAGCCGGCGATACCCGATTCGTACTTGGCGGGCATATTTTTGCAGGGACAACAACGGTACTGGGCGGGATTTCGGTCAACTACATAACGGGTTGGGACGGGTTGTACTACTGGTGGTGGGTCATCTTCGTTTGGGTCGTCATGTTAGCGGTCATTTTTACTGCCCGCTATTTGCACGGCGGATGGCAAACAAAACGCGTGATCGAACCGTTGGTTACCGACGTTTAACTGTTGCGGGCCGCGCTCTGACCCTAGAACCCGCCTGACGGAGCGACAAATAGCCTTCGGCCAACGTGGCGGACCGGCGGTTTCAGAATCGAAAGTTAGAAGGTTGGCCCCAGGCGATTGGCGCGGCAGGGTTGTGTCCCCACAGAGCCTTGGTTCGGTTCACCCTGCGCATGAAGTAGACCACACCACGAGCACGGCGCAAGTATGATTTTCCGAGCTATGCTTCAGAAAATCCTGGGGTTTGGGGCTGGCCCCAAGGAGCACTGAGTCACCACGACTCGAAAAATGGAAATCGCAAATTCACGATTTTTGCGATTCTGCACTTGCCAATTATTAAGACCGTCGCTGACCG
>JBBRGW010000368.1:0-4571 GCA_038223525.1 Pirellulales bacterium | reverse complement strand
GGGCGACGCATCAAAAGACTCAACTGGCGATACGCCACCGCTTGCTTGCTCAAGTCATCGTAGACGATCAATGCATGACCGCCATTGTACATGAAGTGTTCGGCCATCGCTGTTCCCGCATACGGCGCGACGTACTGGAGCGGAGCAGGAGCGCTCGCACCGGCCACGATAACGGTTGTGAACTCCATCGCGCCGTTCTTTTCGAGGGCGTCGATGACCAATGCAACCGACGAGTCCTTTTGACCGATAGCCACGTAGAAACATTTGACGCCTTTGCCCTTTTGATTCACGATCGCATCGATCGCAACAGCGGTCTTGCCTGTCTTTCGGTCACCGATGATCAATTCGCGCTGTCCGCGCCCGATCGGCGTCATCGCGTCGATGGCTTTGATACCGGTTTGCATCGGCTCATGAACGGGTTGGCGTTCGGCCACACCCGTTGCAATCAATTCCACCGGACGGGAGATGGTTGCGTTGACGGGTCCTTTGCCGTCGAGTGGATTTCCGAGTGGATCAAGAACGCGGCCGATAACCGCATCACCGGCCGGAACCGATAGCAGTTTGCCCAGAGCGCGAACTTCGTCCCCTTCCTTGATGCTCAAGTAATCGCCAAGGATGATGACCCCGACGCTCTTCTCTTCGAGATTGAACGCCAAGCCGGTTACACCGCTGGGAAACTCGACCATTTCCCCAGACATGACGTTGGAGAGGCCATAAACCCGAGCGATACCGTCTCCAACTTCGAGAACCGTGCCCACTTCTCGCACATCGATAGTGCTGCCGTATTGTTGTATTTCGGCCTGGATGACCGACGCAATTTCGTCCGAATTGAATTTCATGGTTTGTTGATCAACGACTTACAATGGATCAGAAAGGTTTGGTAATTCGCTGGTAAGCGACTCTGTTTTTTTATCTGAATGAATTAGGAAGCCAAGCTGCTCAGCTTTTCTCGAATGGCAATCTCGGCCTTGGCCAATGTCGCCTTCTTGAGTAGTTTCAACTGGCCATCGACGCTGCCGTCAAAAACCATATCCCCTACTCGTACAATCAAACCACCAAGAACAGCTGCATCCACTTTGGTTGTGATGGCAACCTCTTTCTTGAAGAGGGTTTCCAGTTTTGTCTTCAATGAACTAACCGCGGCTGCGTCGAGCGGTTGAGCTGTTGTTACCAGGACTCGAACCCGTCCGATTGCCTCATCCCGCAACGATGCCGCTGCATGATAAATTCCACGAATCGAGTTCAAACGCCCACGCCGCGAAACCACCTTCAAAAACTTCAGCAACGTCGCATCCATTTTTCCGGCGAAAGCTTTGTCAAGCACGCGGATCTTCTCATCCGAAGCCAGCTTTGGATTAGCCAAGGCCATTTCCAAAACAGGCTGCCTGTCAAAGACATCGTGGATCAGCGAATGAAACTGCTCCATAATCGAATCCACGTTGCCAGACGATCCAACGGCAGCCAATAATGCTTTCGCATAAATAGGCCCGACGTGCATCGACTCGTCATCGAAGACTGAATCGTTTTTTTGTGTTTCCGACATCGTAGTACTTCGATTAGTGGACTAGTTTTGGCTTGGCATTTTGTTGAGCGAATCGGAAATCAATTGCTTGTGATCCTCCGCGCGCAACTCTCGACCAACGACACGACGAGCTAGAGAGAACGCAATTTCAGTACTCTTTCCAGCGATATCAGAAAGAGCTCCTTGCTTGGCAGATTCAATATCTGCCAATGCGCGATCGCGTTGACGGCTTGCTTCAGCCTGCGACTCAGCAACAATGCGTTGCCCAGCCGACTCTGCATCCTTGCGAGCTTGAGTGATCAAGTCCGCTACTTGGGCATGCGCCGTTTGCAATTTTGCATCGTATTCTTTTAGCTTAGCCATGGCTTCGTCCGCCGATCGCTTGGCATCCGCAATTTGAGTCGCAATGGTTTGCTCTCGCATGGCAAGTCCCTGCGAAATCGGCTTCCAGGCAAGAGCGTACAACCCACCGAAAAGCAGGACGAACACAACTGCGGACCAGATAGTTTTGTCTGTCTTAAAATCAATCAAAGAATCCTGCGCCTCGCCGGCGTGCGCAGAGGTCGGATCAGGGCCATGCTCATCGCTTCGTGCAAGCGAATTGTTCGCTAACGAAAAGACCAAAGCCAGACATAAAAGACATCGCAGTAAAGGTACAACACTGTTCATAGCCGTCACCATCCAGTAGGAAATACTACTTGCCGAACTGTTGCGAACCGACAAGAACAGCGTAGAAAGCAACGCCTTCAATCAGAGCTGCAGCGATAATCATCGTGATACGAATCGTACCCGCTTGTTCTGGCTGGCGAGCAATCGACTCAACCGCACCCTTGCCGAGCAAACCAATACCGATACCTGCACCGATAACAGCCAAACCGCCACCGATTGCACCAGGCATAGAGCCACCGCTTTGGGCGGAAGCTGGCAAAGCCATCAAGGCAACAGCACCCAGTGCATACAAACCAACTCGAACGGAATTAATCACTTTCAAAATCTCCTAGCTATTCTTAACGCTACAAAATACGCATGGAAGCAAAAATCTTGCGAAACACACTTTGGTCTCGCACCAAAAAACACCTAGTGGTGATGCATCGAGCTACCGATAAACATCGCTGCCAGGAACGTGAACAAGTAAGCCTGCAGAAAAGCCACAAGCAACTCCAAAAGACTTAGCACTGTGGTTCCGAGAACTGAAATTGCAGCAACTGCGCTCCAAGCTGGAGTACTTAGCGACATTGCCGCAGGCACGCTTATGCCGATACCGAGAATGCCGAGCAACACCAAGTGTCCAGCCCCCATATTCATCAGCAATCGAACAGCCAAAACCAAGTGCTTAATGAACAAGGAGGCGAATTCGATCACCCACATCAAAGGAACAATCCAGAAAGCCAAATACCAAGGCAGCCCAAGCTCGGGACAAATGTTTTTCAAGAACCCAACTGGACCAAATGTCTTCACCCCCATCGTAACACCGACGACAAAGACAATACCAGCCAACGCCAGTGTCGTCCCCCAAGCCGCAGTAGGTGAACCCACCCAAGGCAACATCCCCATCATGTTGCAACCCAGGATGAAAAAGAAAAATGTCCAAAGGAGCGGCATAAACTTTTTCGCGTCGTGCTCACCCATTGCGGGGACAGCAACGTCGCTCTTCACCCATTGAACCATCGACTCAAGAGAATTCCAGAGCTTGCCCTTCGGAGACTGCCCAGTCGAAATCTTCTTCGCCAACCAACTGAACGCAGCCAAAGCTATCACGGCAACGACCAACTCGATGATCATGTAACGAGAGAGACAAAAACCCGATTCTGGTTCGTATGCGTTTCGTGGCGTCCCGAACAGTTGCGGGATCATGATCTTTCCATCGAGCGTTTTATTGTATTCCGCAATCTTACCCTTGGACCACTCTCGATTCGGAGCCTCCGAGTGATAGGATTGCAGGTACGCTTCGCTGTTCACCTTGGTTTTCAGCTCATTCCACTTCGCCATTTTTTCTGGCGATTTTTGCAGTTGCACAAACCAGTCAATTTCCGGTCTTGGATTCGATGCTATGTACGATTGATAAGCGTCCGTTGCCTTGGGAGCGTTGTTTGCAGCCCAACCCGCCGCAGTTGCTGTGGCAGCCGAGGCTTGTTTTTCCAAGTAAGCATCCAGAGGCCAGCCAGCGTTCTTTGGGCTTTCGTTTTGCCAATGCTCCCAAGTGGTTTTGAGCCCGGCCAAAGTTGTCGCGTCGACACCCAGTTCGGAAAGACCCGACACCATTGTGTCCGCTTCCCATAACTGATAGTCCGAATCCAACCTGACAAACCACGATGGAAAATCAGTGGCCTTCTCTTTTTGGCTTCTCCAGAGAACCCGTGGGACCTCAAAGAAATAACCATCTTTAATGTGGAGAATATCTGAAGCCATTGCTCAGGCTAACTCTGGGGAGGATGCGGAAACGACTGATTACGAATAAGTAACACGGATTGTAGTAACAAGAAAGGAAAATAATAGCCCAGCAAACAATTGCAAAACGAATTGTTGTGTTGCCATTTTGTCGCAGCCGACATCCCAACCGCACCCAGCAACATCGAAAAGCGGAATCCCATGGAAAGCGACACGGATAAATCCGGCTGTCCGGTCCATCGCAGTACGAGTTGCCACAACGATGGTGAGACGCAAGAAACAAAACAAACAGCCAAAGCGAGCAGCGAATAATCCTCTTTCGCGACCGATCCCCAAAATAACCAGGTCAAACCAAAGCAAAAAAACGTCAACGCGGTATAAGCCGCAACCTCGAGGATCGGTTCAAGCAGTCGCAGGCGTTTCGGAGTGAGGCCGTGTGTCATGAACGGTTATCATTTTTCGGCAAACTCTCGTTTCGGTTCTCTTGGCCCTTTGTCGCCGGGCCTTGCGAGCGAAGGTCTCGGCTTTTCTTAGCTGCGATGTCAGCAATTTTTGCGACATAAAGTAAACCGAAGATGGCGATTCCGATTCCAAGAGCAAACCCGATCAATACAAAGAACTGCGTCCCGAGCCATTTGTCGAGATAACTCCCCACAACGCC
>JBBRGW010000367.1:0-4577 GCA_038223525.1 Pirellulales bacterium | reverse complement strand
GCCTTATGTTTGGATCCGATTGGCCTGTTTGCTTGTTGAAATCAAGCTACGCGGATTGGGTTGCTACGGTTTCACTTTTTGCCTCGAAGCTAAGCGAGAAAGAGCAGGCCATGTTTTGGTCTGCGAATGCAGTGAAGGCTTACAGGCTCTGAGCGTCAGCGAAATGAAGCATCGACCAGGCCGTTTATGTTGATAGTGGAACTTGTGAAAGATCCTTGCGGCATAGGATCTTTCACAAGATCCACTACCAACAAAATCGACTTGGTCGATGCTACATTTCGCTGACGCTCAGAGCCTATAAGCCTTCACTGCATTCGCAGACCAAAACATGGTCTGCTCTTTCTCGCTTAGCTTCGAGGCAAAAAGTGAAACCGTAGCAACCCAATCCGCGTAGCTTGATTTCAACAAGCAAACAGGCCAATCGGATCCAAACATAAGGCGGTCGGCTCCGAAGGCCTCAATCGCAACATCCCAATAAGGCCGAATCTGCTCCACAGTCCATTTCTGATCTCGGACCTCAGTCACCACGCCCGAAAACTTGCAATACACATTTGGGCGTTTCGCAATCTCTCTGAAATCGCGATCCCAGGTACGATTCTGCGTTCCTGATTGAATCGTCGGTTTTGCAATGTGATCCAGCACAAACAGTTGGTCAGGATGTCGGTCGACAAACGGAATCGCAAATGGTAACTGCGTCGCATAGACAAGCAGATCGTATGTCCAACCAAATTCTTTGATCGCTTTCACTCCTTCATTGAAGTCAGCTCGAGCCAAGAACCCATCCTCTTTTTCATCTTGGACAACGTGCCGCAAACTACATAGTTTTTTATCGTTGCGAAAAGAAGCCATCGTTTCACGGATTGTTGGACTAGCCAACGGCAGCCAGCCGACTACCCCCATGATCCAATCGTGTTGAGATGCTAGCGACAAAAGCCAACGCGTCTCTTCAATCGTTTGCCTAGCCTGAACAGAGACAACTCCATCGACATGGGTCGATTGGATTTCGGCAAGCAAATGCGTTGGAATGAAGTCTCTTCGCAAAACACGCATCTCTTCGGAGATCCATGGATATTGATCTGCGGAGTATTGCCAGAAATGATGATGGCTATCGATTCGATGCATGTTTTTGTGACCCTTCAGCTCAATTCATGATTCTCAATACCTTCGATTTTCTGCAATCGCCTCGAGTGACGACCACCTTCAAATTCGGTTGCTAGCCATATGCGAACTAGATCCCCGACGGGCCTATCGCCGATCAAATCGCCCGGCAAACAAAGCACATTCACATCGTTGTGGCGGCGACACATTTCTGCCATCACTTCATCGCAGCAAGCCGCCGCGCGAACTCCTTTGAATTTGTTCGCAACGATAGCCATGCCGAAGCCAGTACCACAGATGAGAATACCGCGTTCTACCAATCCGTCAGCGACTCGCTTGGCCACTACGACGGCAAAGTCGGGATAGTCGACAGCTTGATCGCTTTGCGTTCCATGATCTTCGATTTCATGTCCGTCGGCCGTTAACAGCGTAATGAGCTTGCCTTTGATCTGAAACCCTCGGTGGTCACTGCCAATGGCGATTCTCATTCTGCACACTCCATTATTTGCTTTGGATGAATCAGGATTCTTAACTCCATTGGATTAGACTTTCGACATCGAGTCGATCGATCCAATAGTCTGTATGTTTGTCTAATTGCTGCGCACACCTTTGATATATTTCTAATGGTCCGCCGAAGGGATCGCTAATCTCACCACCATCCGGGGAAATCAGGTGTACTTTGGAAGCGGCGGATGGCCATTGGGAAACGATAACGTGTTTGTGCCGTTGCCCCATTGCGAGGATTAGGTCGGCTTGCTCTACCAAGGCTGCATTGAGTTGCGTGCTTTGGTGTTGTTCGAGCGTTGTGTCAAACTGAAGCATCGCAGCCGCGGCGCCGTGCGAAGCGGGTTCACCTCCATAAGCGGATACCCCCGCAGACAATGCGACAAAAGGGCACTGACCATGGTTCGATAGCCCGCCAAATTTCTTTGCCAGCTTCTTCTCCATCATGGCTTGCGCCATGGGAGACCGGCACGTGTTTCCAGTGCATACAAATAAAACACTCCATTGCGAGATGTGCCGTAGCCCCTGTTCATCGACGAGACCACTTTCAACCACTCGACCTTTGTTGCCATCCACCGCCACGACCGTCGGCTCACCGGGTGACACGACCTCTCCATCGTCGATCGCCAGTACGCTTTGGTCTGCATCCATCTTTGCAGCGGTTCGGACGACCGCACCCGAGGCATCCACAGCCAGGAAACATACCAAGGGTCCGGACGACAGCCTGCATACGTGTTCGAGCACAACATGTTCCGGCTGCCAAACACGAATGCGATGATCGGAATCTTGTAGTGCGCTGTTGACGCGAGGATCGAGGCATCGCAGCACGCTGGAATCATGCGAGTCTTGAATGCTCAGCATCACCGGACCCGGCCAGCTCTTTCTTGCTAGTCTGCGAGCAGCAGGACTGATATCTGGGAAGTAATCCAGAGTTTCGTCCGACGACCGAACCATCAATGAAATGCCTTTGCCTCCCATCCGACGAGCGTTTTGGAGCAATAGCTCTACCGCGTTTGCGTGCAACCCGCTGGCAACTAGCAAATAGGCATAATTCGACGGCAATGCAACAACATGGCCCTCGGCCAAGGCTTGCACTGCCAAATGAACAATATCGCGTGGATCCTCCGATTTCCTCCAATCCAGAATTTTGGTCATGTGCTAGTCAGCAAAGCCTTGGCTAGTGTAACGAATTCCAAATCAACAAAACTGATTTTCGCAATTCGATGTGAATGGCGTTATGATATCTGATGAACGATCTCCGGTCGATTCCCTACACGATTCAAGTTGTATGCCCAAATCGAGGCTGCGATGACATCTCAAGTACCTTATACCCATTCCGATCGACTGGAAAAGGATCTTTCGCGTCGAGACTTTCTCTTTGCTGCCAGTAAATCGCTAGCAGTCAGCGCTAACGCTCTTGCGTCCGCAGGCTTGGTTTTTCAATCCGGTTGCACTTCTTCGGTGAAAAGCACGGTTCATGCGCCCAACCTCGTCATTGGTCAGCGAGGGCTATCCGATGGCCGATTTCAAAAACCGCGGGCCATCGCAATCGACGCAAAAAACATGATTTATATTGTCGACAAAACCGGGCGAATTCAGAAATTCGACGACACCGGAAAATTCGTTCTAGGCTGGAGAACACCTGCGATTGATTCTGGCAAGCCGACCGGCCTGAGCATCGATTCCGACGGATCAATCATGGTTGCCGATACGCATTACTATCGTTTTTTGTTCTACACCCCAGACGGTGAACTGCTCGAGGAACGCACGATCGGAGGGATCAATGGGCCAGATCCGGGACAATTCGCATTCGTTACCGACATTGCCCGAACGCCAACCGGGGAATACTATTGCGGCGAGTACGGCGAATACGATCGAATCCATAAGTACAGCGGTGATGGAATATATTTGGATCGCATTGGCGAACACGGTGTTGGGCCGCTCCAATTCAGTAGACCTCAGAGTTTGGCCGTCGATGAAGAGGGGCTGCTCTGGGTAGCAGACGCGTGCAACCATCGAATCCAGGTGATCGATTGGCGAAAAGAGAGGCCTCGGATTGTCGCAATTCTTGGCAAGCAAGGGACGGAGTTAGGCGAATTCCAACTGCCCTACGGAATGATCTTGGCCAAAGATCGATCGATCATTGTGAGCGAATTTGGCAATCACCGCGTGCAGCGACTGGACCGCGATGGCAAGTCGATTGCAAGCTGGGGGGCTGCTGGCAATCAGCCTGGAGAACTCAACCAACCATGGTCAACCGCCGTAGATTCAAAGCATCGTGTCTACGTCGTAGACTCCGGCAACAACCGCGTGCAACGTTTTACCTTTTGATCTGACAAACCAAGGCATATGTTTCAAACTGTTTATTTGGGGAAACTGCTCGGCATCAAGGTGTTTATCCATTGGACCTTTTGGATTCTCGCAGTCTATGTCGGACTTTCGAACATCCATATTGGGCTTGGAGCCGCAGCGTCCGCGTTAGGGTTCGTCTTTGCTATCTTTGGCTGCGTTTTCCTTCATGAAATGGGGCACGCTATCGCGGGTAAGTGGTTTGGCATACCGACTCTGGATATCACCCTCTATCCTATCGGAGGTGTGGCAAGAATGGGTGACTTCACTCGATCTCCACTCGCAGAATTGATCGTCACCCTAGCCGGCCCAATGGTCAACGTAGCGATCGCAACGGTATTGTTTGTTGGGCTTTCCATCCGTGCGAGCTTCGAACAAGTGTCTGCACTTGGGGTTATAGGAATGGGGCCCTGGGAACAGCTTTTGGTTGCAAACGTTGTTTTAGCAGTATTCAACATGCTACCAGCGTTTCCGATGGACGGCGGTCGAGTCTTAAGGAGTTTGCTGGCGATGTGGCTCCCGTATTCACAAGCAACTCGCTATGCCGCTCGCGTCGGCCAGTTCATGGCTGCGATCATGTTAATCCTATCGTTTTACTTCTTAAGCTTGCCTCTGTTCATCATCGC
>JBBRGW010000366.1:0-4587 GCA_038223525.1 Pirellulales bacterium | reverse complement strand
CCAAGTATCTCTATTCCTTCCGTCGCTGACGCTTCCTGTTTCATGGTTTCGAGCCGTTGGCCGTCGCGCACATCCAAGACCGCAAGTTGGAACGGCGCGTCAGCTGCGATCTCTACTTTTTCCGAAATCACGACCTTCGATTTTCCCATTCGCGCGAGCGGCGAAAAACGCGTTCGATTATTCGAGCCTTCTCGCAGTCGCGATGCTGTCCATTGTCCAGCTAGTCGACTGAAATCCCATCGCACCAATCCACCTTGCGAATCGATGGAGACGATGCGTGACTCGGCATCAGCCGATACATCGACTATCGCTTCGGTATCTCGAGCGCTCAAGTCGGCGGTGCTCAACAGCGGAGAGAGTGTTGTCAACATCGCTCGATCGATGACCCCAATTTCGCGGCCCGCTTTGATTCCGTACCCGCCCAAAAAAAGAAATGGATTTGTCGAAAGCACATTGCTGATACTGCCACCGGGACCTCGCCCAACCTGCCAACGTACAGTGTCGCGATGCGTCCAGTTTTGCTTTTCGTCCACCACCCAAACATGAACTAGTTTGTCCCGGCCTGCAGTATAGAGAGCGTTTCCGTCCGGCGCGAATGCCATTGAGGTCACTGCAGCGGTATGTCCATCCTGTATCAGTCTCGGCCATGGCGTCGTTTCCCCCTCTTCCTTCAGCAGCTCCGTTTCAAGGTCCCCTCGGCTCGCAACTTCTGGTTTAGCAGGCTCAGATGGATTTAGGGGCTCAGAGAGATTCTGGATACTCGGAACAATTGGCTTCGCATCAGGTAATTCCGATTCGGAGGGAAACGCCCTAGATGGGGCGTTGTCGCCCCCCGTTTTGTCTCGCAAGTCTGTAGATTCAACTCTCGAATGCATCCCAGTTCTGACTGGCAAAGTTGATTCACTCGGGAAATTGCGAGTTTCCGCCCTCGCCTTGCTGGCTACCGGGCGGGTCGGCAATGTGCTTTCGGAGGGCAAATCCAGAACATTCGCGTCGGCAACCGACGCGAACCCCAGAAGAACGATCAATATTCTACAAAACTTGGTAATCATGAATACGTTGTCGCAGGATCCAAAGAACCTGTTGCGTCCAAAAATGGAATTTTAAAGGAAACATTCCAAAGCATCGACCGACAACCTTTACTGTCCGATAGGCACTATCTCAAAGCTCATGATTTGGTTTGGTATTATGAAAACACTTTTTCGCATGACGAGCTCCCGGTACTATCTGCCAATTGTACTGGCCGCGTCAGTAGGTGTCGGCATGGCCTGTGACAGTTTCGCGGATGAACCCAAATCTGCTGGCGTTAGCGGTGCCCTTTTGCAAACGCTGTTCAGCCCAGTCATCGCTGCCGAACCGAAATCGATGGCCATCTTACAACGAACCAGCCTCCTAGATCAGGTAACTCGCTTTAAAACGCTTCAATTGGCCTTGGTGGTCGATGGCACAGAAAGTATGGCGCCGCAGTTAATAGCCATTCAAAAGCAACTCCAGGCAATGGTGCGCGATCTAAAAGCTGTCCTCAAAGATCAACTGTCGATTCAGCTAGTAATCTATCGAGATGTCGGGGCAGAGCAAGTGATCGAGTTCCCGATGGGGCAAGCGGGGAACGCATTCACAAACGATATCGCTGCGATCGAAACTGGGATCGCAAAGCTGTTGCCCCAATCCGGAGCCCCCTACTTTCTCGAACCGGTGGATGCCGGTCTACACGCAACGATTAGTCAATTGAGATGGTCGGTGGATCCGTCCGTTTCTAGATGGATTCTCTTGATCGGCGACGCCCCTCCGTTCGATGAAGGCTTTCAAGATCCATCCGGTGCAGAGCGCAAATACTCCGACGAACAGCTCATCTTATTAGCAAAAGACAAGGGCATAACAATTCATTCCCTGCTTTGCCCAACCCGTGCTGAAGATCAAAAAATCTATGATGAGGTTCTTCCAAAAACAAAAGACTTCTTCTGCAAGATGTCCGAAAATACAGGTGGCACTTGCTTCGATATGTCCGACAAACAATTTCAATCTGAGATCCAAGCCGCAGCAAAGCGGGCTGCTGTCGAATACATCCCAATCGAACCAATCAATCTAGATGATATCGAACGCATGGCAAACTCGGTTCCCAAGGTAGCCGAAGCAAAAACCAATCGCGCTATCCGCATCGCAATCTTGCCCTTTATGCCCAAACAAGCCGAAATCGCGAGCAAAGGGGTCGATCTGTTTAGCGCCGCAAAAAACGAAACCGTCTTGTTAGCAAATCAGATCAGTGCACAACTCGGCCAAATCGGTGCTCAGCCCGTCGCTTCCAGCAAAATCAAAAAGGAGGTCTCGTCGGCTCTCAATCGCGAGCTTCGGCAAGATCTATTGGCAAAATCAGTCGGCGAGAACGTTGGAGCCGATTACGTCTTGTGCGTTTACAAGAATTTGTCAATCAACGAAAAAATCCAGTACGACTATGCACTCTTGGAAACAATGGGCGGTACCTACGTCGTCAAACCTGTCTCGGTGGACTCGAAGGTTCGAAGGGACTCGGAAGCAAGCAGCGCATTGCTAATTCAAATCGCTCAAGCAACCAAGTCACTCGCTCCCCCCTCCGATCTTCGCAGCTTGATGGCAAAACTGACTCCCAGTACTGCAGGTAAAATTCGAAACGTAAGCCTTGCACAGACCAGCGCGATTGAGAATCTAATCGTCAAATCAAGATTAGCGCTCGAAGGAATCGTCGATTTTGAATTGATCTCGGCCAATGACGCTGCTGCTCCTGAAATCGTCAAAGCCTTGAACGAAGCAGAAAAGTATGTTGACGAAGCGTTGATGGTCGAGAAAGAAAACGCAACCGCATGCCTCATCGCAGCCAACATTCGCATTGCAAGAATCGTGCTCAATCCTCAAGCCAGCGAGAGCGGCAAATGGAGGCGTGAAGCAATCATTTACTTGGATGCAGCTAGGAGAAATGCAAACAAAGATGCTCCCTCCGAAGTCTTGGAAATAGAAGCCGATAGCGCTATGCTCACCGCGAAATACAGCCTTGCTGCTGAGAAATATCAAGCGATCCTAAAGTCGAACGATGAACCAGCGAAACTGCGAGCACGATGGATGTTGTTGGGGCTTCATTCAGGCGATTGGGAAGCGAACCGATTTGCCAAGGAACTGGTTGACCCATCGAGAGCAAGAACTTATGCGCTGGAGATACTTGCATTCCATCCCGATTCCACCCACGCCAAAAAGCTACTACAGATTTTGCAAATCTCCAATCGAACGCCGGAATCGGCCTCGCCCAATCTGCCAATCAAAAACAAACTTGGCTTTGCTGAAACGGTCGCAAAGTAAGTCTTCGAATACTCCGCGACGGCACGACAATACTACTTGGCAGAACTACTTGGCAGAGCGGATGCAATAAAGTCGTTCGTCGGTACGGATCAGCAATCGATCTCCCGCTATGGACGGTGTTGACATGCAAATTTCACCCTCGCCCAATTTGTTCGTGTGCATGACATCCAGCTTGGCACCCGGGCGGATCACGAAGCATTCTCCATCCTCATTCAAACAAAATATCTTGCCATCGTAGCTCCACGGCGATGCGGTAAAACCCGCACCGCGTGAAATACGTTCGCGCTCGTAAAACGCTTGACCAGTTTTCGCATCAAAACTGCTAAACACCCCGCCGTCGTAAAGGATGAAGAGTCGTCCGTCGTTTACAAGTGTACTGGGATTGTAGGGAGCAATTTTCTTGTTGGACCAAACGATGTACTCGCTGCTAGTTTGATTGGCGTCCAAGCTCAAATTACCCTTGGCACCTGGCTTGATCGCGTAAAGCGCCTTCGTTGGGTCCATCACGTATCCCGAACTAACATAGAGCAAGCCGTCAACGACGTAGGGTGTGGCAATAGTGATGCTCGACATACCCACGATCGACCAGAGCTCCTCTCCATTCAAGTTGTAGCTGCGAATGGCCCGCGTCCCCGCAGTTATAATTTCCGTTCCAGTCGCATGCGTCCAAATATACGGTGTCGACCAATTGCTCTTTTCATCGCGATCGATCGACCAAATTTGTTTACCTGTTAACTTGTTCAAGGCAACTAGCGTCGACTTCTCATCATTGTCGTTTTGATAGAAAAGCACGTCGCCATGGATCGCAGGCGACGACGAAGTACCCCACCCATTTCGCATCGCACGAGCGGCCAGTTCCTGGCTCCAGACTAAATATCCATCCATATCAAAGCAAAAAATCCCTACGTTTCCAAACGTCACATAAACATGCTTGCCATCCACAATCGGGGTCTCGGAGGCATAGCTATTTTTGAGATGGATGGGAGCGGTTGGAATTCCTGTCCGTACCGTTTTTTCCCATTTTACTTTTCCGCTAGTCAGCTCCAAACAAATGACCTTCCATTCATGAGTCGTTTTTGGAATATCCAACCTATCACCGCCAAAGTAAAGTCCCTTCTTGAGCGGTTCGGTGATGCCCGAGTTCACAACGGTAGAAACAAAGATGCTGTTACCCCATACGACAGGTGAACCCCAACCGCGGCCAGCGATTTCAACTTTCCAGTCCACGTTTTCCGTGGCGGACCATTTGTCAGGTAGGCC
>JBBRGW010000365.1:0-4626 GCA_038223525.1 Pirellulales bacterium | reverse complement strand
GACCGTTCCTGCGATGGGAGATCGGAGCGTCAATCGATCTAGCTTTTGCTGGCAGAGGAAGACTGCCGATTGCGCCAACTGGGCTTTGAGTTCGCGTTGTTGTTTGGCTGCGTTGCTTTGAACGAGTCGAGCCTCCGCTTGCTTTGCTGCAAGCTGCCGTTGGCGATACTCAGTCGGGCTTGCGCTTCCTTTCGCAGCCATCTCCTCGTATTGCTCCGCTTGCATTTTTGTTTCTTCGACAAACGCTTGCGCGAGTCGGACTTCGCCTGTATTTAGAGCCTCGAACGCGGCGATTCTCGACTGCTTCAAGGCAGCGTCCTTTTCCAGTTTCGCAATTTCCACATCCAATTTAGCAATCACTTGTTTGGGGCTGACCGATTCATTTTCTCGCACTTCTAAACTTGCTATGGATCCGGACTCTTGCGATGGCAGTTCGATGCTTTCGCCGGCGAATACCAAACACTTGTCGAAATGAAGCCACCCCGATGTTTGTTGTCGAGGAACGACACCTTCGCTTTCCACTTTCGTTGCGCTCCGCTGTGAAACCGGAATTTCGGATGGCGATCGATTGCGAATATCTTTGAGGGGCTCTTGTGCGATCGCGGTGCAAACGATTGCGAGAAAGATTACCAGCATGGCTAAATGCGGGGTATGCTTCCAGTTTGCGACGAGAGAGTCATCGCTAAAGGGACGCTTAAGCCACTTGAAAAACAGATTTTGCATATTTTGATTGCGAGTCGTCATGATTTTTAAATCCAAAGTTGGACTCGTGACCAAACTTGGATCACAAAGTCCTTTCCGAGCGCCCAAATGAGAGGGCCGCGGCCTATTGGGATGCTGATGCGTGCAGTCGCGCCCGCCATAGCCGCATCCTCGGGAAGGCTACTCGTATCCACATTGAAGCGCAGTCGCAGCGATGCCGAATAAGGATCGCTCATCGACTGGCCTTGCTGTGCGTATTCAAGGCGAACGGGCGTTGTCTGACTCAACCGAACAGGTAGTTGCACCTGAGGCACACTGGTCATGGTAGCCAAGGATGGCCCTAATTGATTTTCAAGTGCCGCACGGAATTCCTGAGCGTCCCGTTCAGGTAACGAAGCCTCCATGATCCAAGGCGATTCAGATTCGTGAATGGAAATGAGCCACTGCCCCGTCTTCAAAGGCCGATCGCGCAGGCTGTCCTTCAGATTCCATGTCGAAACAACGCCGTCAATGCCAGCCCGAATCGATAACGTGTCGAACTGCCGTTGCAGCAAGTCGACCTTTTTTTCATCGTGGGCAAGGCTGCTTTCTAGCTCTTTGCTCTCCATTGCCAACTGGTCTTGCTGTAATTGGCTGAGCGAAGTTTCTGTCAGTAACCTTGTCTTGAGAACCTCGAGTCGTTCGCGTTTGGCCTGGAGTTCGGACAGCGCTCGCTCGGAATCCAACGTTAGGTTGATTGACTTAAGTCGCAGAAGCATATCGCCCTGCTTGACCTTTTGTCCATGTTCAACCATAACATCCTCCACCACTGCATCCATGGGTGTATAAACATGTTGTTGCACCTGGGGAACCATAATCGCCGTTGCATGCAAGTGGATCGGCACAGGGATAGCAGAAACAAGCGACAACAAAAGGATCGCTACTATCCACTTTGCAAAACGTGGCCATGAATTAGGGTTCGCAACCGAAAACAGGCTCCTTTTGGAATTTCTATTTGCCAGCAACGCTCGCTTCCACCATCCAATCTGCATCGCGGAAAGACCTAATTTAGCGATCAAAGCACTCTGCTGAAGGCAGCGTTCAGGCGGCTTGTCCATTCCAGACCAAGTCAGAAGGATAGCGACATCTAGTTTACTGGACCCATTCGAAACCATTGAGCGGTTCCCACCGTTCCTGCCATCAGATCGTTGCGAATCGCCTTTCAGCGGCTTGATCCACTGCAACTCGGAGACTGCAAAAGTGTTAATCAATTGCGTCAGGTCGAGGTCTCGCTCGTCAACCCGATCCGGCAATTGCGAACGACTTAATGACCCACCGTCGCGGCACATGCCCTGCAAATAGGAGCAAGCCCTTTCGATTTGCCCAATACCGGTAGCGCGTCGATCGATCTCAACAAGCCCGGCGGCCCCTACCACTCGCCAACGACCGAAAATAGACTCCTTGCTTAGCAAGAATGCATGCTCGCAATGGGCGTGCTCGCGGATCGTTTTCATCAGCTTGGCAACACCAAGCTTTGGGTTCAAGTTGCGGGCTAACTCGTGCATCGTGTACTCGGCGATCGCAAGGTACTCGCGATCCCTTTCGAATACTCGAAGTCGATGCGAACGAAAATAGTCGCCCATCAAGTCAGCCATCTGCGAAACAAACCTCAGGTAACCGCGATGACTGGATGGCCCCCCGCTGGGCGACTGCACTACCTGCAACCAATACTGACCAAGCTCTTTTGGAATGGGCAATGGCGAGTAAATCAATAACTCGGAAGTGGGATTGGCTGGCCGGTCTCGATGCAACAATGCGTCGCAGGGCGGGATGAGAATCGGCTGGCGTTCTCTGGCCACGGCGCCAAGTATCGAGGCGTGCGCGGCAGATGGTTCGAGCCAATCGCTTTCCTCTTCACTTGTTCCACCAGCCGTTTCAGAGAGAGAATCTTTGCCCGTTGAAGCTAACGTCAGTTGGTCCTCCAAAAAGTCAAGCCGCTCGAATGCGCTGGGTTCGCTGGGTTCGCTAGGTTCGCTAGGTTCGCTGGCGTCCGTACGCTGTTCCGCGACTTTGTCGATCAAAGCCTGCGGCAATTTAAAATCCCCGATCAATCGCCATTTCGAATCCGGAAGCTCCTGCCAAAGTGCTGCCGCTTGTGCACCCATCGCAGTGGCAACCTTCGGCAATACTGCTTGAACAAAATCGTCGGGCGCAAGTGGTGCATGTGCAAGAGACGCTATCGTCTCGACAATCGCGCGAATCTGATCTTTCGTTTGCTGCACGAACGCGTTGTCGAGCGGCAAAGGACTTCGCCTATCCACCAACGTATCGCCATTCGAGGCCGAATCGATACCTGGGACTACTCCTGTACGTGTATTCCCAGCTACCCCCCCCGTACCGAAACTGGACGTTGAGATCGGCGAAAAGTGCTGGCGCAAGTTGGCCAGTTCAAGGACCAATGGCTCTTGAGCGGCGGGACTATCGCTGTTGGACTGAGAAGGTCGATTCATAGATATAGGGGCATATCAAAGTCGCCATCGAAATACAAGGCGACTAAGGCGACTGACGACCGGAATTAGCTAGCGAAGCCACGGCCACATACCACTTTAAGGCACTACCACTTTAAGGCACTACCACTTTAAGGCTGAGTCTTCGACTGCTCAGTCCAGACTTCGTCCACCGTATGGTTTTGAGTGGCAGCGAGTTGTTCGATATTCTCGCGTTGGTGCAAGATGAGACGGGTTAGTTGGTTCCTTGCATCATTTACCAATGCTAGGAATCCATGAATCAGTCCCTCTCCTTCCAGCTTACCAGCAGCAAACTTGCTGACCGCATCGGACTTCAGTACCGAAAGTTCACGCTGCAATCGAATCAGAGTTGCGAGATCCAATTGGGCAGCCAGTTCATTTTGCATTGCCTCGTTTTCGATGGCAATAACCCGTTCCATGTAGGATGCAAAGCTTGATTCACGGCGTCGGCGATTGGAGCGGAGATACCATTGGACAATAAAGAATGTCCCCCCCGCAACCGTGGCTGAAATCGCCAATACCTTTTCGAGATAGTCGATCGCGTCGCCGGCGATGATTGGTTTGTTGCGCTGCCGATAGAGTTCCGACCCGCGATGCAAAGGAAACTCCGTCGGCAGGTCTAGTAAGCTCGCATCGATGGTCGACGAACTGGCTTTGATGAAATCGGATTGGAACAAGCATTCGAGCAACCTTTTGACTTCTTCGCCGCC
Organism: Pirellulales bacterium; assembly: GCA_038223525.1. Lineage (GTDB taxonomy): Bacteria > Planctomycetota > Planctomycetia > Pirellulales > Pirellulaceae > JBKCUI01. Next base: position 707 of record JBBRGW010000365.1, on the reverse strand, counting down.
TACTTTTTCGTGAGCGACCAACAGCAGTCTCGTGCCTATGGTTTGAAGTGGTTCCGGTGGGGAAGCAGGTTCGACGCAGTATGTATACGCAGGAATCGTCGCAGTATAAATGTGTTGCTTGTCTACCGCTCCGACTTCAAGCCGTTCTCCGAACTCCAGCGACGATTGCAATGAAAGTGCTTCGCCAAAAAGCAACGGCACCAATCGATAGTCATGCTTATCGGTAAGGAAGTCGGCGATGGGAGACGGGAGGGTCGAAACGGAAAATACGGCGTCTGGCAGATTGGGCAAGTCCGCTTGCAACAATTCTGCGTAGTTGAGCGATGTGGTGTAGTAATCTGTTTGCCCAGTGCCCCCATCGGCCCCATCGGGTGTCAATCCTGCGAATCGAAGCACCTCAGATGCCAGAGCATGCGTGCCACTTCCAAGTGCACCCAAGTTTATGCGTTGGCCAGCTAGCTGCTTTAGGCCTTTGTCATGGATCGCAGACGCCCATTCCGGCTTGACCAGTAAATGCAAAGGTTCGATATACAGTGCGCTGACTTGACGAATTGGGGATTCCAATTTGCTCCTCAATCCTCCCTGGACCATCGCGAGATCGAACTCCCTTTTGCCTAGTCGATCTATCGCTTCTTCGGAGCCTTCGGTGGGTTGCACACTGATTGCAATGCCGAACTTGGCAGCTTCGCGGGCAAACTCTGTTGCCA
>JBBRGW010000364.1:0-4628 GCA_038223525.1 Pirellulales bacterium | reverse complement strand
TACCCGTCGCGTTTGCATTGGGTATCGCATTCGGTTTCACATTCTGTGTGTTCGAAGGAATCGACTGGGGTACTTTGGTGTTGTCATCGATATTATCATCCGCGATTTCGTCGGCAGACAGTGGATTCCTGGGCGGTTGATTTGCAGAAGAAAGGTAGCCGGCAGGTATGCTCAGGTTGAGCGTTCGCTCCAGCGTGGGTTCATTCCTGTTCTCGGTAACGTCCTGAGTTTTTCCTTTTGGATCCTGGGGTGGGCTTGGTGGCTTGGGCTTGTCGGTTCTCTTGGGCGCGTCTGCCGCGGGCGACTTCTTGGCATCGGCCGGTTCGAATTGTTCGTCGCTGGGCAAGACAAGCGGGGTCGGCGAAACCTTTCCCCAGGCCTGTTGCAGTCGTTTCAGATACTCCTTGGTATCGCTTGAGCGATTCGCATCGATGACTCGCGTTCGAGAAACGTTGCCACCAGTAGGCGGCAATTCGCCCAACTTGACCAACAGCTTATTGACCTCTGCCCGTTCGAGTTCGTTTGCCCAAATCAGGACTTGATTGTCTTGCGAGTTGGCAGCAACTCGAAACGCGTCCGAGGTGGTGTCTTTTTTATTGTTGTTGCTCCAGGGATCATAGTACCTGCGAGAATTGTCTTCTTTCTTTTCTTCGCTTCCCATCAAAAACTTGATGGTGCCCACGACTTCCTCTGCGCGCAAGCGTCTCAATTGAATTACATCCACGTCGCGAGCGGAACCGTCGAGTTTCTTGATTGTTTGCTGGATGGCATATTGGTCAGCAATGGAGGCATGAGCGATGATCGCTTTGTTTTTTTCGTCCACTTCCAATCTTGTAGTCGGTTCCAGGACATCCATCGCCAACAGGGAAGCGACCAGTTGTTTGGGATCCAAAGAGCTTAGGCGGTAAACCTTCATTCTCGATTCGAGCATGCTCATCGATTCCGCGTTTTCGTTTGGCACGTCGATACGTCGTACAAAGGCTGCAATGATCGCCATCTTGTCGGGTGGGGCTGACGCGATCACGCTATTTCGTCTTGCATTGGCGACCAAATATATGTCCCCTTTGTCTTTGGGTTTTGGTGGAGGGGCCGCTCCACCTTGCTGTCTCTGTTGTTGTTGTTGCTGAGCCAACATCATCTGCTGTTGCTGTGCCGCCATTTGTTCTTCGGGCGACATTGGACCAGTCTTTCTTGCCGTCTCCAGCCCTAAGAATTGCCTTAGTTGATCACGGGCTTCGTTTGCTCGAACGAACTCCAAAACGAATTCGCGTGCGAGGCCTTCCAAGGCCGCTTGGGATTGCTCCTCGCCCAAGATACGGTTCACCTCGAGCAAATTTGCGGCGGTGTCCATCGCCTCCAATCGATTCGTGGAAGCGAGCGCATGGAGATCACCATTGCTACTGATTAACGGTTTCAACTCGTTGACTACTTCGGCGGCGATGAGAGTGTTTAGGGAGAATGAGACTCGCACAAAACGATGAGGTGGTAACGACGCCAGTTTGGATGCGTCCACCTTGGGTACTTGCGCTGTATTGATTCCCTTAGTCTTGACAACTTGGATGATGCCATCGAATTCGAGCATGGTGAACCCACGTGCAAGCAAGTGTCGATTGAACAGGTCGCGAGTCTCCTCAAGCGTATGTTTCCGCTGTGTTGCGATATTGAGATAGTCGCCTGGTAATTCTTGCCAATCGAGGGACATGCTCGAGACCTCGGAAAGCCACCGCATCAGATCCGGCCAAGTTTGGTTGCGAAATTGAAATTGCAAACTTCCTTGCTCGTCGGGTTTGATATCAAACTCGCGTTTGTTGGGCGGTTCGGGTGGCTCGCTTTTTCGCTTGATTGCTTCGGGAGTCGCGTTGTCTGCGGGTTTTGTTTCACCGGGCTTTGTTTCACCGGGCTTTGGCTCACCGGGCTTTGGCTCACCGGGCCCTCCCTCGGCGGGTGGAACCGCTGGCTTCGCGTTGTTCCTGTCCTCGCGGTCCAACTTTACTTTCGGCCCCCCGGGCACACCCATCAGCATCTTCGTTCCGTTCATTTCAAGGACTTCCTGACCGACCACTTTTTTAATGGTCATATCGCAAAACAGGCAAATCAATATCCAAGTTGCAATGCAGCAAGAAAAGGGCGTTTTCATTTTATTTATCCAACTAAGGGGCGGTTGTTTTATGGGGCTGTTGTTTGTGAGTATCGTATTTCATTTTTGCCGAGCAGTTTTCGCCACTGCGTTATCGCTTCAGCCTGTGATTTATCAGGTTGGTAGCTCAAGGTTTTTCCCGTAATGGCGTTCAGTTGATTGTAAGCCAATACTCGTTCGTCCAAATGGGGGCTCGATAGACCTTCTACAAGTAACTTGTCAGTCCCAGATTGTAACTGCTCTTTGGATGGAGGAACCAAAGCTGACATAATAGTCGCGTATCGATTTGGTGCTGCGAGCTGAACGTCTCTTGCCCAGGCAGCTCGATGCTCCGCTCTGGCCAGCGATTGGGGAATCTGAGCTAAAATGGATTGCCAATGGCTGTGGAGCCCTTTTCGATTAAAAATCCCATCGGTCTCGAAAAGTCGATCGTATCGCCCAAGCATCAAACGAGTTCTGGTTGCAAGTGCTGCCGTTTCTCCTCGTCGATGGTTGGCTAACTCGGAAAGTTCGCCCTCGATTTGGCCTGGGGCCGTACCCGCAAGAGTTCGTTGCAGATCTGTGGCTGCAGGCTGATCGATGGCTCGGCTTATGCTAGTGCGAAACCACCACGGTTCGTCTGCAAGTTCTTTCGTGGTAGATGGGACACCATCCAGCCAGTCGATGAATTGCCCAACTCCGAGGGCGCCCTTTACGGTCGTGCCGCTACCAGGCTTCGAGGAAAACTTGAATTCTCCCTGGACGCCAATAAGCCGTACTTGGGATCGGGTCGGTATATTGCCTTTCTGTGCCATTTCCTCGGTCCACGTGGACCAAAGATTTTGCACTTCCAAAGCGCAGCTGCCGTCGGTCGTCGTAAAACTCACGGTTACTTCCAAGCCGTTGCAGTCGATTGCAAGTTCGCGGGCATCGGGCGTTGCAAAGATCAAAACGCGACCCGAATACAAAGCAATCTTAGGTGCATCAAGTTGTTTTGCGAGTTCCAAATCATTGTCACCTGCACACAAAAGGCGAACGCCTGGCTCTACCCTCATTTCGGTGCGCTGTGTGGGCGGGACAACAATCCGTTCGCCCAAGTGGATGTACTCACCGGGACTCATGCGTGTCCAGAACGCTTCCGAATCGGACAGGCCGGCAACTCGCTTGAGCACGATCGACTCGGACGATACTTTAGTATCGGGCAACCACTGCATTCGATTCTTAGCGGGAACGATTGCAGAGGAATCGCTCGGCACGGCTTTGACTTTCGCTTCCGCAATGGGTGCTTCGGCCGCTGCCATCGCGGAGCCATTACTAACGACGATCACCGATGTAGTTGATGGAGCTGTTTCGGTCGGTAGTGGAGGCGAGACCGATTCTGAAAGGATTGACGGTACATCATCGGACTCTGAAACTTTCCCTGCGTCGGTCGGTTTATTTGGGGGCAACGTCACGTTCGCTTTTGATTCCGAAGGATCGGAGGGGCGACCCTTTTCTTCAACGACTGCGACCAAGGTACCGTTCGACTTTCGCAACAAATCGCGGACTCGGTCGAAGGGCCCGATAGCGATTGCACCTACAACGACCAAAGCGCCCAGGAGAAGCAACCCAAGCGATGCATTTTTGACCCAGCCTCGATCGCGTCCGATCAGATACTCGGGAACTTGGCGCCCTAAGCCATCATTCAATTCTATCCCAGTCCCTCGCAGTTCGACGCTTGACTTGCGGACCGTCTTTGTTCCTGGCAATGCGACGGCGGCAGGCTGGAGAGTCGAGCGGTCTGTTCGCCGAATTCTTCCGAGACTATCGGACGATTTGGGCCTCACGTTATTGGGTAAATCATGGATGCGCTGTCGGAGCGACGCGGCGACAGGTGCGGGAATGGACAACGCGCGGGACAGGATTTGGTGGCAACTGCCGATTTCGCTTAACAGTGTGTTGTTTTCTAGACACTTGCGCTCCATGTCGGGAAGCGTTTCCATAGGGATTGTGTCGTCTAGAAATTCGGCGACCATATTTGCCTCGAATCCAAACTCGCGGGCGTCGACCGGAATCGGAGCCAGACGCCGGTTTTGCATTTCGTCAGCGATCCTTTTCGAAATCCTCTGAGCAGTAGAACTGTCCAGAATCTTCGCTTCTAACGTAGCAGCATCGTTCGGGTCCAGAACGCCGTCGCGGTATGCCAAAAGTGTTCGTAGTGTCAATCTCATCATTTTCCAACTGGATAGTACAACCGCGCGGGGTAAAAGTTCCGGCTACTTATGTTAGTGCCGACCCAAGGTACGATCCGTGCAATATTCTAATAACTTTGTCGGAATGTGCATTTGGAGGCCTGCATGTCGACGTTCTCTCCCGACCCCGTCTCCTCCCTCTCCTCAACGAGGCCGTCTCACTTTATGTACTCCCCGATGGGCTTGACCCATCGGACGTAAAGGTTCTCAGCTAGAACCGACCGAATTAAGTGTTTCCCGCCCCCCTCCGCTCCTAGCCCAACGCCAAACGCGTTGGGCTA
>JBBRGW010000363.1:0-4646 GCA_038223525.1 Pirellulales bacterium | reverse complement strand
CGCCAGTGAACAATTCACTGTTAATGCCCACGATCATGGGGGATTCGACTCGCGACAAACCAATCAATACGGGTACAGTTGGGGGGTATCTACTGAAAGGCAACAACGCCAGCCAATCCGACTCAGATGACACTTTGGACGCAGCAGCCTATGAACAGATCGAATTGGCTTTGAGCATTGCGACCGCGAGCATGTCCCATGCATCCCCATTTCTCTGGTTGATGTCAGGACCCACAAGCAACGTTTTTGTGGATAGGCATGTCGATGAAGACTTGGCCGGCAGCGAAGTGGCCGGTATTGCAATGTCTGACGACTCGCAGGCTGAAAAGCGAGGGGAAATGCACGCGGACAACATGTTGAGTGACGTGCCGGATGACGATGCTCCGACCAACATCACGTCAGGCGATCGAATTGCTGCCGCGCTCGTAGATCTCGACTTGAGCGAGCCACCGAGACTTATTCCCGCAATCGAGACCGGGTTCGGCAACTTAGAGCTGCAAGAAAGCGATCCAACCGAAACGGAAAATGAGCCTAAGGAAACCACTAAAGAAATAGGCAAACCCATATCGAACGGAAGGCCAGCGCCCCGTAAGGTTCGAATTCCGTTCGAAAGCAGAAGCGATGCAATAGACCAAGACGCAATGCGTGATATCGCACCGATCAAACCGTCAAATCGAGACCGTGATTCTCATGACCGCGATTCTCATGACCGCGATTCTCAGCGTGACCGCGATTCTCAGCGAGAACAAGAGGAACCTAAACTGGATCAACGTGCTGCAGGAAGCGAGCGAGATCAGCAAGGAGTAGACGCACTTCTCGCCTCCAAGCCTTCTAATAAACGACGCGAGATTCGCATTGATGACCCGAAGAACGAAGGGATTCAGGTCGCACCGATTATCCAGGGCAAGCCGCTCGATGCAGTGCTAGCCAAGCGGTTGCAACGCGCGGAAGCATGCGTGTCTCACTACCTAGACAATCCCGAATCGACGGCAGTCCGTTCCCCATGGGCCGTTATGCATGCCCTCCTTGCATTCGGTGGCGACTATGAGTTGGTTCACGGTCAAAGCAAAGTGAATGCGATTGGTTGGATGTGTCACAATGGTACTTGCCGTACGCAACGCATTTTTACACCGACCGGCAAAGGCTTTACGCCAAACGTAGGTGATGGTGTCCAAGGCCACGAGGGTCAGTTCATGGCGATCCTTGCTCAGTCGAATGTTCCGCTAAATTACCCGATTCAGATCGGCTCGTCGAAGTTCACAGTCGAAGACCTCGTGCGGTACGAAATGATGACGTGCAAAGAGAAGTCCGAACTGACTTTCAAACTCATCGGTTTGTCTTACTACTTGGAAACCAACAAACAATGGCGTGCCAATGACGGTAAAATATGGAGCATCTCCAAACTGATACAAGAAGAGCTCGCCCAGCCGATCGTTGGAGCAGCCTGTGGCGGCGTACACCGCCTCATGGGCTTTTCTTTCTCCGTCAAGCAGCGGCAGTTGCAGGGGCAACCCATCAATGGCCAATTCGCAAGGGCAGCCAAGTTCGTTCGCGACTACGTTGAGTACACTTGGCAATTGCAAAATCCCGATGGCAGCTTTAGCACTAATTGGTACGAGGGGCGAGCCAACGATCCCAATGATGAGCGAAAAGTCCAAACGACTGGGCACATGTTGGAATGGTTGATGTACACTTTGCCGGATGAAGAATTAGGCAACCCGCGAGTGGGAAAGTCGATTGACTTCTTGCTTTCTAAAGTCTACGACAAGCGCGAGCAAAAATGGCCGATTGGACCGCGCGGCCACGCGACCCGAGCGGTGGGGTTGTACCAAGCGCGGACCCGTGAAACATTGAGTAAACCGAGTCCATTCACTCCTGTAAATTCCGCCGCTAAAAGCGGAGCAAGCGCCGGCGCGGTTCGGAAGTAACGCCCCGCTTCACTTTTACTCGTGTCTTTGGCGATTGCTCCCATCACTCCGTTTGTTAAGCAAACGCAGCCAAAGTTGCTACAATGGCAGTTATCCTCTGGCTGTTTATTGTTCCCACCGCACCACTTCTATGACACGCATTCTCCTTCATTCCAATCCGCATCGTCTTATCTCGTCCACTTTCTTTCTGATCGCAATGACCTTTGCGACCATCTCCAGTGGACGCATCTTTGCGGACGATGGGGAGTCAAGCACATGGGATCGATTTCGTGGTGAAAACGGTAATGGCGTATTGGCAAAATGCCAAGTGCAAATCCCCTGGAAAGCGTCACAAGTTACTTCGATAAAGTTAGCTGGAACCGGGCATGGTTCGCCGATTTTGGCTGGCGGTTTTGTGTTTTTGTTGTCCGCTGACGCGAATAACGCAACGCGGCATGTTATTGCAGTCGATGTTGCAAGCAACGCAGTCGCTTGGACCAAGTCGTATCCGTCATCTGTACACAAACTGCATAAGTATAGTTCGTACGCATCCTCAACTCCCTGTGCAGACCAGGAACGGGTGTATGTCGCTTGGGCCGACCCAGATAACGTAACAGTCAAGGCGCTGACACACTCAGGAAAAGAGGTTTGGACGCGTAGTCTCGGTCGTTACGTATCACAGCATGGATTCGGGACGTCGCCGATGTTGGTGGATGGCAAAGTGATTTTGCTAAATTCGCAAGATGCAGTGGAACTGCCTCCAGGAGTGGAACCGGGCAAGGACCGAATGATTGCGATGGATTGCAAGTCTGGGGAAACGGCATGGGAAACCGAACTTCCCACCACTATGGTTTGCTACGGTGTGCCGTGCGTTCGAAGAGTCGATGGACGTAACGAACTCCTTTGCAGTACCAAAGGTCAAGGGATGTTCGCAATGGACGCAAGCAGCGGGACGCTGTTGTGGTCGCATGATTGTTATAAATTGCGAGTTTGTGCTTCCTCGCTTTTAGTGGGAAACATCCTAATTGGTTCTCAAGGTGCCGGCGGTGGCAAAGACAATCGCATGGTGGCCTTTGACATCGAATCAAAGAAAGAGCTGTTCAGTATTACCCGGGCACTGTCCCCTTACGTTCCGACCCCCGTCTCGGTGGAAGGCTTATTGTTTTTGTGGAGCGATGGCGGGATTGTCACGTGCGTCGAAATGAACACCGGTGCGACGCTGTGGAGCAACCGAATTGGTGGAGACTACTCGGGCTCGCCTGTCGTGCTCGGCACAAACCTGATCAACGTCTCGCATGATGGTGTCGTGAATATCGTTGAAGCAAGCCGTGAATTCAAGAAAGTCGGAGCGATCGAAACGGGCAAGCCGGTTCGTTCAACGATCGCCGCAGATGCGGATCACATTTTCTTGCGCACGGATTCGGAATTGCTGGTTGTTCGTTAGTCGTAGTTTGGGACCATTGTCCCGAACGAAAACACGGACGAAAACACGGACGAAAACACGGACGGGACAATGGTCCCATCCTACGATCACTTCGTGATAACGCCGACTAGCGAAAGTCCGAAAGGCAAGCCTAATACCGGGCTAACGTTTCTTTCCACTGCGGCGGCGCTCAGCAACGAGTGATTCATCCAGTGGCTAACTTGAGGAAATTCTGTGCCTCGACTCGATGGCCACATTCTTCGGACCAGTCTCAATACGATGGCTGCAGGTAATGTGAACGCATTCCAATGGCGGAGCATCTCGAGCTTTAGCCCTGCCTGTGTTACTTGTTCGCGAATCATTGCTTTGGTGTACCGACGATAGTGACCCAAGCGTCGATCCCAATCGGAAAAAAGCCATGGATAAGCGGGCACGGTGAAAAATATCTTGCCTTGAGGCGCTAGGCTTCGCGCAGCATGCTCAAGGGCTACGACAGGATCTGAGAGGTGTTCAAGCACATCGAGCAGTACAACTGCGCCTGCAGTATTGGGAGCGACGGGCCAAGGCTGATGGAGGTCATGCACACAAACATTTGCGATGCCTTGTTCGCGAGCGTAGTCGATCGATTCATTGAGACAGTCAAGTCCCTGCACTTGATAGCCCATCGCCTGCCATCTTCGCAAATTCCCGGCCGCGCCGATCCCACCCTCGATCAATAAACTCGGTGGAGGAACCGATTGTGTCAGCATCGAGGTGACTAGCTTTCGTTTAGCTACGTGCCACCAGTAAAAGCTTTCGAGCTTTCCTAACTCATGCAGGTGAGAGATTTCCACGCTACGATCTCGTTTTCCAAATGAGGGGCAGCTAAGTACCATTTTCGCCAGCGAAACATAACCGCCAACCCAATACCAAGCCCCTCTCAAAGGTCAAAAAGCCTCATCTGAACCGAAGCATTTGGGCCTTTGTGACGAGCGTATCGATTGTTCTACGTAAGCACGTCGTCGACAAAACGGAAAAAAGCAGACGACGTTTGCGGTTTGCAATCGATTTTCTAAGGTTGCCCCTGCTAGAATTGAAGTTCCTCCGCCGACCAATCCTGCCTGATCATTTTCCCGTCTCGACGCGACTCTCTGGGTCTCCTAACCGAATCCCAAATATGGGTTGTTGACGACGGCGTTTCGAAAAAGTGAAGATGTTTCTACGAACCATTGCGATTCTCGTTTGCATTTTGGCTATTCGGCCAATTTACTCGTCGCCTGCCGATGATTCTGCGGGCGACCAGTTCTTTGAGTCCAAGATTCGTCCACTCTTGATCA
>JBBRGW010000362.1:0-4660 GCA_038223525.1 Pirellulales bacterium | reverse complement strand
TGGATATACTAGTCCGGCAGCCTATTCCGATTGTCTGCATTTTTCCGCTTCGTCTCTTCTTTTTCCTCGCATTTTCCCGTCCCAATGCCTGAACCCATTATCAGTATCAGCGGCCTCCGAGGGGTGGTTGGCTCCGAACTGACCCCTATCGTTGCCAGCAATTATGCGGCTGCGTTCTGCACACAAGCCCCGGAGGGGCCGATCGTATTGGCCCGCGATGGCCGAACAAGCGGTCCTATGTTCGCCGACGCGATCGCCGCCACCATCGCCGCCCACGGTCGCGACTGCTTGGATTTGGGCATCGCAAGTACACCCACCGTAGGTTCATTCGTTCGTGAATCGAAATCCGCCGGCGCCATTCAGATCTCGGCGAGCCATAATCCTCCCGCTTACAACGGCATGAAGCTATTCAGCCCCGAAGGCCGCGTCTTGCCCGGCGCTCCCGGTACGCTCGTTCTCCAAGCTTACCGCTTAGGTAAAACAGATTGGAGAGCTACGAATGCGTTGGGCTCTCGAATTTCGGTGGCCGATCCCCACGCTGGACACCTCGCGTTGATTTTAGCAACTGTCGACGTTGCAGCGATTCGCAAATGCGCCTTCCGAGTCTTGCTCGATAGCAACCATGGAGCTGGGTCCGTTCTCGGACGCCGTTTGCTAGAAGCCTTGGGCTGCGATGTCCTGTTATTGGGCGAAACTCCCAATGGCCTCTTCGCTCATCCGCCCGAGCCGCTCTCTGAAAACCTCGTCGACGTTTCCCCGTTGGTCGCGCAGAAGGGATGTCATATCGGCTTTTGCCAAGATCCCGATGCGGATCGTCTGGCCATCATCGACGAAAATGGGCATTTCATCGGCGAGGAGTATACTGCAGTACTATGCATGAAACGGGCCTTGATGCTGAACTCAGGACCGCTCGTTACCAATTGCGCTTCGAGCAACATGACCAAATGGCTTGCATCCAAACACAGCGTACCTTACGTGCAAAGTAAAGTTGGCGAGGCAAACGTCGTAGATGCCATGCAAACGCACAACGCCCTTTACGGCGGTGAGGGGAGCGGCGGCCCCATCGATCCACGCGTGGGCTTCATCCGCGATAGCTTTGTCGGCATGGCGCAAGTGCTCGACCTCATGACTGCAACGCAATCCAGACTCAGCGAGTTGGTTGACGAATTGCCCAGGCTCGCGATGATCAAAGACAAAATGAGCCTGTCCAAGGAACGACTCACCGCCTCGATTTCAAAACTTTCGGAAGAGCTCAAGGCGGAATCGGTTAGTACCGCCGATGGTATCCGATTGGATTGGTCTGATTCCTGGTTGCTGCTGCGTGGCAGCAATACCGAACCTATCGTGCGACTGATTGCAGAAACACCCAGCGATCAACAATCGATGGAGCTGATCGCCCGCGCCAAACAAATCATTGAAAACGCATAACGGATACCTACACTACGCCAGTAGGATGGGACCCTTTTCCCGTCCGTTAACTCGTTATGGACAGCTAATTCGTTCGGGACAGCTAATTCGTTCGGGACAATGGTCCCAAACTACGATTTATTCAATCAATCATTTAAAACACACAACCACTCGCAAGACGGAAGAGATAATGGGCAGAAGCTTCGAAGTACGAAAAGCGTCGATGGCCAAGACAGCCGGCCAGAAGACCAAAGTGTATTCCAAGTACGGCAAAATGTTGTACGTACTCGCCAAGAACACCGGGACCGATCCTTCCACCAATTCCACGCTACGCAGCTTGATCGAAAAAGCCAAACGCGAACAAGTGCCTGCCCACGTGATTGAAAAGGCCCTCGAAAAAGCTAGCGGAAGTGGAGGAGAGGATTTTGTTCAAGCCCGTTACGAAGGCTTCGGTCCAGGCGGATGTTCGGTCATCGTCGACTGCTTGACGGACAACAATAATCGCACCATTTGCGACGTGCGTATTTGTTTCACCAAGACCAGTTCCAAGATGGGCCCCCCTGGCTCGGTATCTCACCTGTTCGATCATCTCGCTATCTTTTCCTTTAAGGGGGACAGCAGCGAGCCCGTTCTAGACGCGTTGTTGACCGCCGATGTCGATGTCAATGATGTGGAATGCGAGAACGGTCAAGTGACAGTGTTCGCCCCAGCGACGGAGTTCTATAAAGCTCGAACTGTATTGCTCGAAGCTCTCCCTGGCGTCGTTTTGGAAGTTGATGAAATCACCTTCGTACCACAATCGCAAACCGAAATCGGCGCCGAAGATCTACCGATGTTCGAGAAATTCATGAACATGCTCAACGATTGCGACGACGTTCAGGACGTCTACCACAACGCCATTTTGCCGTAGAGCGATCGACAGCTAGTAGATTGAGAGCATGGTTCCGGACGGATTATTGTACGGGACGGATATTGGACGGGACGATGGTCCCACCCTACGGTATGGCCAGTGCAGCCGCTTGTTCTAAAGGATCCAGCCCCAACGCTGCTTGCATTGAGGCAAGTGCTGTAAAGAAATCTCGCTCTGCCTCGAGCAACTTCACCTCGCTATCGTTGACTTTGATTTCCTGAAACAATAGTTGGAAAAGGTCCGCTCTACCTGCCTCAAACGTTAGGCGAGAGATAGCAACGGTGATGTTCGCCTGTTTGAGCAACTCTCTGGCTGCCACCACGTTTTGATAAGCAATGTCCAACGCGTTGCGAGCGGTTTGCAGTTCGACCCCAATCTTGTTTTGTTGCCAAGCAAGCTTCTGGCTCAATTGCATTAGTTTCACTTCGCTGCTTTGGATCTTCCCCCGTGGCTTGCTACGCTGAATTGGCACTCCGCCAGTCACGCCCGCCTCGACCTGGAAATCCCCTTTGTCATTGATCGAACTCGCGGGTGAGCCAACATCTTGGGTTGTTTGGATCGCAAAATCGACATTGGGTAGCATTTGATTTCTTGCAAGCGAGAGGTCCCATCGCAGCGACTGTCGGTCTAACTCGATCAACGCTAGTTCAGGACGGCTTGAAAGTGCAGCCCGAATATCCGCTTCAAAATCACCTAATGGAATCGGGTTGATCGCGGGGAAATTACTTGGCAGCCATTCCGGTGGCGCCAGCATCGGATTGCCGGCCTCATCGCGCAAGAAAAGAGACAGTTTGATCGCAGTGTCTCGAAACTTTTGGCGGGTTTCATTGCGCTTGAGTTGCCGCTCGTAAATCGTTTGTGCGTTGAGGGATACCTCGAGATCGGTGCCGGCTTTTGCCGCCCTATTGCGTTCCAGTTGCTCGCCTCGTTTCACAGCGATCTCTAGCAGTCGCTCCTGCGCTTTGAGCACGTTTCCAATCTCGACCCAAAGCCAAAACGCTTTTGCCGCGTCTTGTCCAGCCATTAGGATATTGCTCTGGATCTCGGGACCGACCGCTTGCCGGCGCAAATTGGCTTGAAACAACTCCACTCGCGAAGGATCGATCGCGCGGCCCTGCAGAAGTGGTTGAACTATGGCCAACTTAAACTCGCCGCCTCCGTTTGTCTCTCGTTCTTTGTACCAAGGCTCGAACTCCCCTCTGCCGATTTTGTACCCAGCGCTCGCATAGCCACCCCACCAAAGTTGGCGTGCGACCCCGATCCCGTTCCGATAGGTTTCATAAAAACCAACAGGTTGGTTCAGCGAGTAGTATTCCAATTTTGTATCGTAAGCACCGACCGCTGAGAGTTGTTGTCCCGCAGCTACACCCACTTGCAGCCTAGCGATCTCTAGCAGCGGGAAAGCACGGTATGTGGACGCAATCACATCGGACAATTGGAGAACTTGATCCGAGTCCTTTTCATTCTGTTCAAGAATCGGATTGACTTCGCGAACCAAGGCGTTCTCTGGTACCACCGGATTCACCTTGGTCGGCGTGCTTTGAGAAAAAGCAATGTTGCCCGGGATCGTCAATAGGCATGCGACTATCCAACGCCCTATTTCATTTTGGGAATTTTGGGGTCTTTTGCTTTTTCTTCCCCTTCCGTCGATTTCTCGATGGTCGGTTGAAAACCATTTAACTGACGCCATATTTCAAAATACAAAGGCACTGTGCTTAAGATAACCCAACCCTTTGCCCTTACTCCTTGCCTTAGGTATCGGCTATCCGGCCATTTTTCTTGCTTGGGATCGTCGCGATCTGGGCCGACAATAATCTTAAAATTCCCTTTGCTATCATCCGATGGATTGACAGCTATCACTTTGCCGCCAAAGGTACCCACTGCAACGCTTGGCCAGCCAACGAACTGGATCGCTGGCCAACCATCGAATTGCAAACGGACTTCATCGCCGACATGGATCAATGGCAGATCCAAGCCTCGTACATTGAGTTCCACCGCGAGATCCGAAGTGTCGGGAATGACTTCAAAAAGTTTATCCCCTTCCTTAACGGTGTTGGTACCAACTTGACTGAGGATCGCTTGAATTCGGCCCGTGCTGGGACTGAGTATTTTCAGTCGGTCCAGCTCTCCCAATTTAACCTTAACATCCTGTAGGTCTTTGGTGATGGTTGTGATTTCGCTTTCGGACTTATTCACTTTTGATTGAAGCTCTAGGATCTTGGTTTCAACTTCCTTTCGCTTGCTAGCTAGATTTTTTTCTTTGCTGGTCAACTCCTCTAAGGCTCCTTTGACGGCTTCTTGGGCTTCGATGAGCTTCTGCGCTTCGGTCTTTTCTTTGGTTAC
>JBBRGW010000361.1:0-4662 GCA_038223525.1 Pirellulales bacterium | reverse complement strand
GTCGTTGACATCACTCGTCTCGCTCACTCGTCGGGTAATCAATTAGCCGCGATTGCGCCCTGCAACTCACTGGTCTCGTTTTACATTGCGAATCAATTCCCTAACCGAATCTCCACTTGATGGTCTATGTTGTCATTGACCAAATGGACCACTTGATCGCTTTGCTCGACCCCATCGACCGAGAGTGAATGGATCGTTCTGCCGCCACTGTTGCACTCCACCGTTATGTGGTAGAGCGTTTCTCGAAATCTATAGTGCATCTTGAACGAAGGCCAGTCGCGTGGTGGCCGCGGTTCAAAACGGAGTTTGTCGACATCCAAGTGGAGTCCCAAGAGCGATTCCATAATGAGCCGATACATCCAGCCTGCCGAACCGGTGTACCATGTCCAACCCCCTCGCCCGATATGCGGCTCGACACCATAAACATCTGCTGCGACAACATAAGGCTCCACTCGGTACTTACCAATTCCAGCCGGTGTTGAACCGTGATGGATCGGATTGATTAGAGAAAACAACTCCCAAGCTCGATCGGTCTCGCCCATCTCTGCAAAAGCCATTGCGGTCCAGATCGCTCCATGCGTGTATTGCCCGCCGTTTTCCCGAACTCCTGGCACATACCCCTTGATGTAACCCGGGTTGAGATCCGATTTGTCGAAAGGAGGATCGAGCAGCAGAATCAGTTGCTCATCGCTTTTCACAAGTCGCTGGTAGACGCTTTCCATCGCAGTTGTCGTTCGGTCTACTGTGCCTGCTCCTGACAGAACGGACCAACTCTGTGAGATTGAATCGATTTGACATTCCGTATTTTCCGACGAACCGAGGGGCGTTCCATCGTCAAAATAAGCTCGTCGATACCAAGAACCATCCCAAGCAGACTGCGCGATATTTCCACGCAATCGTCCGGCTTCCAACTCGAGTCGATCTGCAGTACCAACGTCGCCTCGCTGCCTTGCTAAAGCTGCGAATTGATTCAGCACTTCGTAGAGAAAGAAGGAAAGCCAAACACTCTCCCCCTTGCCGTGCTGTCCGACAAGATTCATGCCGTCATTCCAGTCACCACAACCCATGAGCGGTAAGCCATGTACTCCGAACTTCATCGAGCGATCGATTGCTCGCAACGCGTGCTCATAGATCGTCCCGATATCTTCTGAGATTTGTGGTAAGTCGTAGTTCGCTTCCTCGTCCTCATGCAGCAGCCTCGAATTCAAAAAGGGAATCGGTTCATCGAGCAAACCTGTATCGCCTGTCATTTGAACGTAGCGACAGAGCGAAAGAGGTAGCCACAGCAGGTCGTCCGAAAATTGTGTTCGAACGCCTCTGCCAACGGGTGGGTGCCACCAATGCTGAACATCTCCCTCGCGGAATTGCCTCGATGCGGCTCGTTGAATTTGCTCTCGGAACAAGCTCGGTTCGGCATGGATTAGCGCCATCGCGTCCTGAAGTTGATCTCGAAATCCGTACGCTCCACCCGACTGATAGAAGCCAGAGCGAGCCCACATGCGGCAAGAAAGGGTCTGATAGATAAGCCAACCATTCGCTAAAAAATCAACCGATGGGTCAGGGGTCTCGATGTGAACCGCTCCCAGGGTTTGGCTCCAGTAGTGCCAGACGGCCTCGAGTGCCTTGTAACTATTCTCTGTGCCTCGCGTCTTGAGGATCAATCTCCGCGCCTCGTCCTCGTTTTGCGCGGACCCTATCGTAAACATTACCGTTTTCTCATCACCGTCATCGATCGTCATTTGCGTTTGAATGGCAGCGCACGGATCAAGACCTGCGCCGACGCGATTGGAAAGTCTGGAGTTTCGCATGGCCGATGGGTTTAATGCGCTCCCATTTCGGCCCAGGAATTCAGTTCGATCGCAGGTTACCGTCCTATTCGATTCACTGCAATCCACAAAAGCAACTCGGTCCGAGAACTCAGGGCTATATGGGTTGCGTGCGAAAATCGCGTTGGTAACTGGATCCACTTCGGTCACCACATGCATGAGTGACTTGCTGCGCACTTCTCCTAATACCCATTCCCAATAACCTGTCGCGGACAGGTTCCGCTGATGACCTGAATGGTTGGTGACTTTTAGTCGAGCGTACTTAATCGGCTCATCGATTGACACGTAAATACATAGTTCCGTCGTGATACCGTCTTCGGTGTAATCGAACATGCTGTAACCGAATCCATGTCGCGAGACATAGGTGCCAGTTCCACGCGCCGGCGATGGTGAGGGAGACCAGAACTTGCCTGTTTCCTCGTCTCGCAAATAGACCGCTTCGCTCGTCGTGTCCGACACGGGATCATTGTTCCAAGTCGTCAACCGAAACTCATGACTGTTTTCAGTCCAGGTATACGCACTTCCCGATTCGGAGATGACCGTTCCAATCTTGGCATTGGCGATGACATTGACCCAAGGTGCAGGGGTTGCTTCGCCTGGTTTGAGGGTCACTACATACTCTCGTCCATCTCGGCTAAAGCCACCGATCCCATTGTCGAACTCGAGGTCCCGATTGAGAGTGTCCTGCGTTGGGACGACATCAAGACGTGTCTTGCTCGGCCGAAACCGCGTCACGGCCGTCTCGGGACGCACACGACGGCTGACTTGGTCGATGAGGGTTCCTGAGTCGTCTTGGAGCACAATCCTAGCGACGGTTTGGAGCAAATCGCGATCCTCTTCGGACATATGCTCGCCTCTTCGGACGAAGACGCCACCAGGCCGATCGACCATAGCTGCCTCGGGACTTGCCGATACGACATCCAAAATCGACTCTTGCAATGATTGGCGATAGACCGAGTCGTCTTCGTTCCAAACGACCAAATCGACCGCAAGACCCTTCATGCGCCAATAGGCATGCGCTCGAACCGCTTCGCGGACCAAGTCTAGTTTTTCGCTATCGCGAATTCGCACGAGCACGATGGGCAAATCGCCTGAAATCCCATAGCTCCAAAGACCGGATTGCCCTCTCCGATTTTTGATGAGCACACTTGCTTTGGCGCGTCGCAATGAGGATGCGTAGATGATGGAACCAGCCAAGCGACTGTATACCAAAGCATCCGATTCCGAAGTATTGAGCTGCTGCAACATGATGAGCCCACGCGTCCAAGCGAGGTCGAAAACGCGGTCCGCGAGACTTGCGTCGAGGTATTTCTCAACCATTGCCTCCGCGATTTCACGCGATTCCCCAACGCCCGTAATCACATCTACCGTTACTGTCTCGTTTGGCTGAAGGAGGATAACTTTGCGGATGCTAACAATCGGATCAAGCGTCGCTCCTTGACTGTTGGACAATGGACTGCGACTTTGGAGTGCTGCTGGAGAAGATGTGGTTTTGCCCCGACCAAGAAATCGCATGCGGTCGGTCTCATACGAAGTTGTTTCAACTTGCGTCCCATTGGTGTTCATCATGTGTAGCATCCATGGAGGATGCTCTTCGGCGGATCGCGGCCGACGGGTGCAAAGCAGCGAGCCTTTCAAAGGCAATAATTCAGTCTGCACGAATAGATTGCTAAACGCGGCGTGCGACTCGTCTTGCGGTTGCGGTGCCAGGACAACTTCTGCATAGCTAGTGATCTCGATTCGACGTACATGGTCGGATCGGTTTGTAAGTTTTGTACGGCGCACCTCTAGGTCATCCTCTGAAGCGACGCTGATCATGGTGTGCATCTCGATCTGCTCATCAACTCGGCGGAACTCTGCTCGAGCCTGTGTAAAGATCGCCTCGTATTTCTTTGCGACTGCCGCTGTCGGTTGCCAGGCAGTCGACCATACGACACCGCTATCTAGGTCTCGGATGTAGCAAAAGTTGCCCCAACAATCGCGTGTCGGATCTTCACGCCAACGCGTTACCGAATTTCCACGCCAGCGACTATAACCACCACCTGCACTGGTAATAGCGACGTGATATTGGCCATTGGAGAGAAGATGAACTTCAGGGACTGCAGTTGTCGGATCGGATAAGACGCGCATTGTTCCCGACTCGTCGGCCGCCAAGGTGCGTGTTGCGTTCGCCTCGTTTGCATGAGGAAAGAGTGGCGCCGTCGTTCGTGGCACCCGTTCTTGAAGCAACAACTCCGTAGAGCGAAGCGCAAGGTCAAGACTAAATCGCTTCTGCATCGGCTTGTCCAAAAGGACGTAAGCAAAGGAGAGCAAACTCATGCTGGCATGGTGCGCCATGTACTGTCGAACGGTAACGCTGCTGGTGCCGGGGGGTAGGCGTGATGCAGTGTAATCTACCGCTTCGTAAAACCCATATCCGCCGGAGCGTTCTTCGCGAGCCAGACGCTCTAGATTGCTACATGCGGAATCCGGAGTGACCATCAATGCCAAGGCCGAAGCGTACGGTGCAATTACCAAATCGTCCGCGAGCCCTCGTTTCAAGCCCAAGCCTGGAACACCAAAGGCGCGGTACTGGTAGTTTAGGTGTAGATCGAAAGCGTTGTAACCCGATTCAGAAACTCCCCACGGTACCCCCTGCTGTCTGCCATACTCAATCTGACGGGCGACCACTGCGCGATAAGTTTGGTCGAGTAAGGTGTAGTCATAGGTAGGCATTACCAATAGCGGCATCAAGTACTCGAACATCGAACCGCTCCAGCTCAAGAGCGCCGGCGTGCTGCCCGCGTTCGTCAACAGGCGGCCGAGAGCGAACCAATGCTCCTGGCCGAAATTGCCC
>JBBRGW010000360.1:0-4670 GCA_038223525.1 Pirellulales bacterium | reverse complement strand
ACTTTGAATAAGTTGACATGAACCAGCCTTTTCGGTTTGAGATAAAATTCCACGGACAGTCTATAGACCCATGCTTGATTGGTCGAGTATTTCCGACTAACTCGTCCATGCTTTGCGGCATCGACGCTATCCCGATTCACTAGTGGTGGATGCTGCTAAGCAGCACTGCACAAGTAAGTGAGCAAAACACGTAGGCGAGTCTCTCCGAGACTCGCAGAAATCAGCGTCTCGGAGAGACGCTGCTACGTGAATTTAAGAAATCGGCGTCTCGGAGAGACGCTGCTACGTGAATTAGACGAAGAAACATCTGCGCAGGTGCTTTGCATCCGGACTAGGAATGACCGACGCTGGCAGCGTCGGTCACAGGTGGAGCAGGGTGGTTTCTTGCCATTTCAAGAAACAGTTCGTAGCGAGCTTTCATTTCAACAATGCTGTCGCCACCGAACTTTTCCACGAAAGCTGCGGCCACTTCAAAGGCCACTACGTGTTCGACGATGATCGCGGCGGCGGAGATCGCGCAAACATCGCTCCGTTCATAGCTTGCACGATGCGATTCTTTGTCGATCATTCGAATCGAGTCGAGCGGTTTGCGAAGTGTGCTGATCGGCTTCTTAGCTGCACGAACGATGAGTGGTTGGCCATTGGTCATACCACCCTCGAGTCCTCCAGCGTTGTTGGATGGGCGCGTGTATCCGAGGTTCGGCAGATGCCGTTGCGATGCGTCATAGTGAATTGGATCATGTACTTTGGATCCTTGAGTTCGGGCGGCTTCGAATCCCATCCCGATTTCAACCCCCTTGATCGCTTGAACAGCCATAACAGCCTGGGCTAGTTTGCCATCCAATTTTCTGTCCCATTGCGCATGGGTCCCAAGTCCAAACGGGAGCCCGTCCACTCGCACTTCGACGACGCCCCCCAGCGTGTCTCCTTCGTCCGCCATTCGATCGATGTACTCTTCCGCTTCTTTGTCGCGCGAGGGATCGACGGAATAGATGCTGCTAGCATCGCGGGACTTTCGCACCTCTTCGAGCGACTGCTTGAGCGACTCACCTCGTCCGATCGGCATGGCTCCGAGTTCTGTGACATAGCCAATGGTTTCAATTCCGAAAACAGAGAGCAATTGTCTGGCTAGTGCACCTGCAGCGACACGGACAGCGGTTTCCCGAGCGCTAGAACGTTCCAGTACACCGCGAATTGAGCCAAGGTATTTGATCGAGCCGGTCAAATCCGCGTGGCCAGGGCGCGGACGTTCCAATTCTTTGAGACGTTCCAATTTGTAATCGTTGTTGACGACCTGCATTGAAATTGGCGAACCCAGCGTGGTCGACTGCCAAACCCCGGTTAGAAAATCGACGGTGTCCTGTTCTAATTTTTGCCGACCGCCACGCCCATATCCTCCTTGCCTGAGCCGTAATTCGTGGTTGATCTTGTCCGAATCGATTGTTAATCCAGCAGGAAACCCATCAATCAGAGCAAGCAGGGCTTTCCCGTGCGATTCTCCAGCGGTCCAATAGCGAAGCATAAAGCGTTACGAAATTCGTTCAGAGGTAGACTAGCAAAAAACCTATTCTAGTTGTCATCGGCGCGCAGCCAAGTCGCAATTGGCTGTGTGCGGCGCCTCTTTTCAATACCAGGGCATCACAACCGCGCATGACGAACCCAACCCACCACGTGTCCAAAGACAACCATCAAGTCGGCTATTGTACCAATGTCCACGCTGGGCGAGATCTCCCGAGCGTTATGGACAACTTGACCAATCACTGCCTCCCCATTCGAAAGATCTTGGATCCTAGCAAGCCGCTTTGCGTTGGCCTTTGGTTTTCTGAAATCTCCGCGGCCCAGGCCGTTCAGTCTGATCAATTGGTACGCATTCGGGAAAGATTGTCTGAGTATGGACTGGTTCCTTTTACTCTCAATGGTTTTCCCCAGGGGGATTTCCACAGCCAAGTGGTCAAGCATCGAGTGTATCAACCAACATGGTGGGATCGAACCCGATTGGATTACACGCTAAATCTAGTCCAACTGCTGGATCAGATATTGCCACCCGGTGAGCTCGGATCTATTTCGACGCTCCCAATCGCTTGGAGCAAACCGGCGCCGACCCGTGATCAACTGAAGCAGGCTGCGTCTCAATTGATAGCGGTTGCGATGGAACTGCATCGGCTGTTCGAGCATACTGGCCGCAAGATTGTTTTGGCTATCGAACCCGAGCCTGGCTGCTATCTGACCGACAGTGCGTCCTTTCGCATGTTCTTTAACGAATATCTGCGCGATCCGAATTCGGCGGCTGGAACGATGAACATTGTCGGTGAGTATCTGACACTTTGCCATGACGTGTGCCACGCGGCAGTAATGTACGAAGACCAAGCGAAAGAGCTTAAGGAGCTTCAGAACGATGATATCGCGATTGGAAAGGTACAGGTGTCGTCGGCAATTCAAGTCGATTGGGATGGCATGGTGCTACCGGACCGCATCAAGGCGATTGAACAACTTAGCGGCTTTGCAGAAGATCGCTATTTGCATCAGACGCATTGTTCGAATCGTGACGGTTCCGTACGCGAGATGATTGAAGATCTACCAATGGCTCTCTCTTCCGTAATTTCGCCGGACGATTTGTCGGGCAAATGGAGAATTCATTTCCATGTCCCTATCTATTTGCCCAAGCTAGGTCAGATCGATTCCACCCAGCAAGAGATTGTCAAAATGCTAGGTATCTTGACGGGTCCTAAGTCCGAAAGACCAAACTTCACAGGGCATTTCGAGGTGGAAACGTATGCCTGGGGTGTGTTGCCCAAGTCGATTCAAGTAGGCAGTTTGAATGACGGTATTGCTGAAGAGATAGGATGGTTCCAGAAGCAATTGGGAAGGAGTTAGGGGGGCAATCACTGAGGTAAGAGGGGATGCTTGAATCGCCAGAGCACCCGGCGGATTCTAGCCGCCAACCTTTCGCACCCGTCGCTCGAGCGCGTCGCGGGCCAGTAGAAATGGATTATGTATGCCTTCGGCATTACGCAAACCACCACAACACACCATTCGGGGGGGTGACGAAATGCTGCGATTGGTTATCCTGTTTTGCCTATTGATAATAAAAACTTACTTTCGTAATTTTGAGGTTGCAGATTAATGCGTGACACGTTTAAGCAAGCGTCCTCTTGGTTTTCAATATTAGGAGTCGCACTGCTTGCGATGACAGCGCACGCAGCGGACAAGAAGCCCAATGTACTCGTCATATGGGGTGATGATATTGGTTATTGGAACATCAGCCATAACAACCACGGCATGATGGGCTACAAGACGCCAAACATCGATCGTATCGCCAAGGAAGGTGTCTCCTTTACGGATTATTACTCTCAGCAGAGTTGCACAGCGGGCCGAGCAGCCTTTATTAGCGGAAGTGTTCCAGTCCGCAGCGGTATGACAAAAGTCGGCATGCCCAATGCCAAGGAAGGTTGGCAGAAGACCGACGTGACCATGGCCACAGTAATGAAGAGCCAGGGGTATTCCACGGGCCAGTTCGGAAAGAATCATCAGGGCGACCGCGATGAGCATTTGCCGACGATGCACGGCTTCGATGAGTTCCTGGGCAATTTATATCACCTCAATGCTGAGGAAGAGCCAGAGAACGAGGACTATCCCGGCGATATGAAGCTGTCTAACGGTAAGACATTCCGTGAGGTCTTCGGGCCACGCGGTGTGATGAAGTGCAAGGCGGACGGCAAAGGGGGCCAGATCATTGAGAACACCGGCCCGCTAACGAAGAAGCGAATGGAGACCATTGACGAGGAATCGCTAGCGGCTGCCAAAGACTTTATCAAACGCCAAAACGCAGCCGGAAAACCGTTCTTCTGCTGGTGGAACGGCACTCGTATGCACTTCCGCACGCACGTAAAGAAAGAGAACCGACACACAGGAAACGACGAGTATACCGATGGTATGATCGAACACGATGGGCACGTGGGCGAGTTGCTAAAGCTCATCGATGAACTTGGCTTGGCCGACAACACGATTATCCAATACTCCACTGACAACGGCCCGCACTACAACACTTGGCCGGACGCCGGCACCGTGCCTTTCCGTGGCGAGAAGAACTCCAATTGGGAAGGCGCTTTCCGTTCCCCTTGCTTCATCAAATGGCCTGGTCATTTCCCTGCTGGAACGACACTCAACGGCATCGTTTCCCATGAAGACTGGCTACCCACCTTCGCCGCCGCTGCCGGTGCGCCGGATATCACGGAGAAACTTCTCAAAGGAGTGGAGCTCAACGGTCGCAAGTACAAGAACCATCTGGATGGTTATAACCAACTAGACTACCTCAGTGGCAAAACCGATAAGTCGCCACGCAATGAGTTTATCTACCTCAACGACGCGGCTGAAGTCGTCGCCATCCGCGTCGGTGACTGGAAGGCGGTCTACTTAGAGAACCGGGCTGAACAACTCCAGGTCTGGCGTGAACCGTTTGTCCAGCTCCGCATGCCTTTGCTCTTCAACCTCCGCCGCGATCCCTTCGAGAAGGCGCAGCACAACTCGAACACCTACCACGATTGGATGATCGACCGTGCTTATGTGCTGGGGCCAATGCAGGCAATCGCTAGCAAATTCCTGATCACGCTGACGGAATTCCCGCCAAGCCAGACGCCAGGTGACTGGAGTCTTCAATCTTTAGAAAAGCA
>JBBRGW010000359.1:0-4682 GCA_038223525.1 Pirellulales bacterium | reverse complement strand
TTACCAATTTTTCTCCCATCGACTTAGCCTCGCCCCCAATTCTTCGCTAACAACCAATACTCTGCTTGCACCCATCCACCCAGTATGCGAAAACGTTTGGCGGAAAAGTGCACCCCCAAAAAACAGGGAAATTAACGCGTTTAAGTTCGTCGCTCCATCGCATTGACATGGTGTTTCCCACATCGCCTGTTATATTAGAATTTCTCTTTCTTCGCGCCCTCCTACTTGATACCCACCCTAGCAACTGTGTTGAATGTCAATATCCTTTTTCCATGTCGGTTTAACTCCTTCGGAGTTACCCTTAATGCAGAAATTGACGCGCTCCGCACACCGAAACAAAAGGAGTTGACAGTTGACCTATAAAATCCTGTTTGTAGACGATCACGAGATCGTTCGTCTTGGACTAAGGCAGATGCTGCAGGGAAGCGAATTGGAGATTACGGAAGAGGCATTGTCCCTGGATGATGGTTATAACAAGTTCCTTGCTGGCAAGTTCGACCTTGTGATGGTGGATGTTAGATTGCCCGGCGGTGATGGTTTGCAATTGCTCGGCAGAGTTAAAATGCATTCGCCGAACCAGCCAGTCCTCATTTTCTCGGCGTATGAAAACCCAACCTACGTCGCTCGAGCAGTCGCACTTGGCGCAAACGGCTTCATCCTGAAAACGGATTCCGAAGAAAGGATACTCGATGCGATTCTTCGCACAAGTAAAGGGGAAAACATTTGGAGCCGCGACGAATTGAGACGGGTGACCGGCTCGCTGGCTACCATGCGCGTAGGGACAGAGTCCGAAATCCCTTTGACACAACGTGAAGGCGAAGTGCTAAAGCAATTGGCCAACGGACTAACAAACAAAGAAATCGCACAGTCTTTGGGAATCAGCTACGAAACGGTCAAGGAGCACGTGCAGCACATACTCCGAAAGGTCGGCGTCTCCGATCGAACCCAAGCCGCAGTTTGGGCCGTGCGTAAGAATTTGGTCTAGTTTCGGTGCCAACCTCGTGAACCTAGCCACGCGTTTAACCTCGCACCATGGAGCGCGAGCGAGAGGCAGATCCATTCCGTTCGGGTCAAATGGTCCCAAGCCTCTTTCTTCTGCCGTCCTCACCCGCGCCAACGCAAAGTATCACTCTGTGAGATGTTGGCGGAAATCACACTGAGTGTGATTGGCTTTAGACTTGTCTATCTTTCCATTCTGACGATTGACGTCTCCTTGAATTTCCCGATGCTCATGTTGGCACCACCGATTACCGCGAACGCTTGATCCGATATCGGAACTATTCGATGGAAAAAACGGCCCGTCGGTATTTGGCCGATAATCTCCCAAACTTTACGAATGTCGTTGAAACGCTGGATGGAGCCGTCTACCGCGCTTACGATCAAGTCGCTTCCCACGTTGCAGACAGATGTACCAAAACCTGTCATTGGCACACCAGCAATCGGTGAAACAACATCCCAAGTGTTCGATTTCGGGTCGTAGGTGCAGGTTTCTGTAGTTGTATCGCTGCCCTCGTTCATCCCACCGACAACAAAGACCTTTCCCTTGTGTGCGGCGACTGCGACGGCTCTGCGTTGGAATGGGGGTGAGGCAATCGGTTCCCACCCGTTTTTGGCTTTCTCAAGCGGGAGCCGCCAAGCTGTTTTGTGCCAGATCGCTTCATCCGAATTGCCCCGCATATTCCAGCCACCTATCGCATATAAGTATCCATCTAGCACTATGGCGTCCATCGACGACCGCGGCTCGGGTAACTTCGGAAGATCGGTCCATTTGCCTGTGGTTAAGCTGTACTGCTGCACATCCGCTTGCGAGATAAGATTGCCCTTCTCCCCTTTCGCGTTGGTCGCTGTGAAACCACCCACCAAAATCACATCTGTGCCATACGACACCAACGCATTGCCTTGAACGCGAGCGCCTTCAGAGATGGGTTCCCAGCCTTTATTGTTCTTGGTGTCCAGCTTGATCAGCTTGTTGAATTGCTGATCGTTCGAGTAAGCGTGAGCAGACCCCGTGTTTCCACCATACGCATAAATTACGTGGTTGGTCACTGTCGCACCAAAACTGGTTATCGCCTCAGGAAGTGGACCAAGCGATTCTTTTTCCTCAGGCACCAATTTCGCGACACTCAAATTGGGGGTAATGAAGCTGATAGTAGTGTAATGGGTAGTTGCTTGGTATTGTGTTCCCTCGTATTCGCCAGGCGAATCATCTGTCGCTAGGCAACGAACGGCCACTACGCCCGAATCGACCGCATCCGCTACCGCTACTCCTTGATCGTCCGTTTTGAGCTTTCGATTCGCTTTCGCAGTATGCAGCTCGAACTCGAAGTCTTTAGCTGGTTTGCCATCTTGAAACAATGCGATCGAGAGCTTTTTGCCATCGAACGTCGGCTTCGCCGTGAAGCCTTTTTCGGGAAGGTGGACACTATCCTTATCTTCCATTCCTACGCGTTCACAACTCACGCAATTCGCTGTGTAGACGAGCAAACTTTTCTTGTCGGTTCCTCGCACCCCGTAGGTATGCTTGAGTCGCCAAGCGGACGCACCGCGAGATGCAGCACCCAACGTCAATTGGTTTTGGCTCAAAGCGAGCGGTTGGGTTTCGAAACTCTCGTCTTCGCGATATGCATCTGCTTTTAAGCCATTGAGTTTCACGAGAAGCTTCGCGTCGCCCGACTCGGGTCCTTCACTGAAGTAGAGCATTACTCGCGATCCGCTTTCATCTTGAGGGACCAACCAAAGAAAGTGGGCAAAACCCGAACCGCAGCAAACCAAGCAAACGGCAAACGCAACCCATTTAACTGCAACCTGTTTTGTCAGCATCTCGATAACCTTAATGTCTTATAAGTCCAAACGATTTTCGCTTCGTTGAGTAGTGTAGCCGAACGCGGGGTGCATTTCGAGATCCCTATTGCAGATCTTGGTTTTGCAATCAACGTTTTTGCAAGCGAAGCGTAATGGTCAAAAAAAAAGACCCACCGAGCTAACGGTAGGTCTTTGATAGACGATGTATTTCTAATTTATCGCTTGGAGAACTGAACACCGCGTCGGGCGCCACGCAATCCGTACTTCTTTCGTTCTTTCATTCTTGAATCTCGCGTCAAGAAGCCGTCTGCACGCAATGCAAGAAAATTCTCTTCGTTTAAACTCACCAAGGCTCGAGCCAGACCCATTCGAACCGCACCGGCTTGGCTGATCGTTCCGCCGCCACTGACTCGAATAAAAATATCAACTTTGTCTCGATGTCCGACGTGATCGAGGGTTTCGAGAACTAGGCGTCGTTCCGATTCATTGACAAAGTAGCGTTCAAATTCCCGATCGTTGACCGTGATTTTTCCGGCGCCCAACTTCACGCGAACGCGTGCAACCGACGACTTGCGTCGCCCTGTGCCGAGGCTGTCGCCGCTAACTTTGTCTTTCTTGATTACTGCAACCATGGATTCTTACTTTATGCTGGGAGTTGTTGAAGGATTGGTTAGCTAGCTTGATGACCAAATGATGCTGGCTGCGGTTGTTGAGCTTGGTGTGGATGATCTCCACCAGCGTATACCTTGAGCTTAAACAACATGTGTCGGCCGAGAGCATTCTTTGGCAGCATTCGCTTTACAGCCATGGTGACCAAGTCAGTTGGCTTGCGTTGCAATCTTTCCGCATAGCTTTCCATTTTTTGGCGATTGTATCCGTTGTACCAAGCATAGTGTCGCACTTTGAGTTTATTGCCCGTCATTACCACCTTTTCGGCGTTGATGACGACAATGAACTCTCCCGTGTCGACGTGTGCTGTGTATTCAGGACGATGTTTTCCCATCAAAACCATGGCAATATCGGTTGCCAATCTACCTAGAATACAATCGGTGGCGTCGACGAGATACCAATTTTGCTCGACGGAACCTGGTTTTGCTACGTATGTTTTTGGTTGTGCTACCATGAGTCATTTCCTTGGATTCCAGCAAGCAAAAGAGAGCAAATAGCCCAGCATCCAATCGTCGGATGCCGCTTTTCCTGCGAAAAACCGTGTATTTCGAAATTTGTGAGGGGCAGAGTATATCGGTCTGGATTCGTGCTCACAAGGGCTTTTCGTCCCCAACTTCTCGGGAATTCTCAGGTTCGGTAAAAACCGTTTGGTGATTTAGGGGGAATAGGCGAAAAATAAGGCTTACCGAGTTTGCTAAATCGCAGGTATAACGAAAGTCCGATAACAAAGAAACAAACTGATTAATTTACCGTGTCGTTGCGTTCGACGTTTCGACTTATGTGTGCAGAAGGGTTCTAGCCATATTTCAAACGAAACCCACTGCCCGCGACCTCCGATGGTCGACTCCAAAAGGGAATAAACTAGTGTTGGATCTGACCCGCTTTCATGCTCCATTCAATCCGCCCAAGACCACTCTCGTGGATGTACTTCGCTATTGGGCGAATGTTCAACCGAATAAGGTCGCCTTTTACTACACCGACGGCGAAACCGACGACGACAAATCAATGACCTTCGCCGAGCTTGACCACGCGGCTCGTGCTGTGGCGGTGAAGATCCTTGAAACCAATCGACCGGGTTCGCGTGGACTGCTTTTGTACCCACCTGGCATTGAGTTTGTGTCAGGATTCTTCGGTTGCCTTTACGCGGGTTGCGTCAGCGTCCCAGCTTATCCACCTCGTCGAAGCCGAAAGGGAGCTCGCATTCAAGGGAT
>JBBRGW010000358.1:0-4712 GCA_038223525.1 Pirellulales bacterium | reverse complement strand
GCGTCGTGCAACTAAGTTTGCCAACCCACGTTTTTAGCATGGATGATGCACTAGGTTGAATGTCGGTTGATCCGAGTGGGTCCGGCGTGTGCGCTCGATTCCATGTCTGTGTAGGTCCCATCATTTGAGTTCCCCTTTTGTCGAATCCAAGAATTGCTTCTTTTCATAAGGACTTAAACACCAACTGGAGACGAAAGCGATGAGTGACAACAATAGAAAAATCTGATACCTTTCCGATCGCCGCATCCGTTTCTGCCCCTCGATTTCCTTGCCGCGTCTCCCTTGCAAATGGTCCGCGTACAGCTGGCCTAAATCATAAGAACGAGTCCCCGCAGGAATGTAGATCCCTGAAGTTTTTAACGCAATTTCCTCAAGAAGTTTGTTGTCCAGCTTGCTCCAGATCTGTTGCCCGTCATGTTCGGTAAACGCGCCAGGATTCGTTTTCTGCGGGACCCGCGAACCGGTTTCAGCATCCCCCAATCCCACGGTGAATACCGTCACTTGCCGCTCGGCTGCAATCGCGGCGGCGTCCAGCGGATACGATTCTTGGTCGTCGCCGTCGGTGATCAATAGAATGGCTTGATCTCGATCCGCGTTCGCTTGAAAAACCTCAAGCCCTTTTCGGATCGCATCGCCAATCGCGGTGCCACCTCGCGGTGCGCTGTTCGGATCCAAATCGTCCAACGCGCGTCGGAACGAATCGTAGTCCACCGTCAAAGGGCATTTCACAACCGCTTGGCCCGCAAAAGCGATCAAACCGACACGTTCCCCTTGCAACCGATTGACCAACGCCGATACGTCTGATTTGGCACGCCCAAGTCTTGTCGGCGTTACGTCGTTGGCAAGCATGGAACGGGACACATCGATCATTACATACAAATCGCTACCACGCGGAATGATGATCTCTTCTTGCTCACCTAATTGAGGACCTGCAATGGCTACCAGTCCCATGACAATGGCCAATTCAATGAGCGCCAGTTTGCACCAAAACCGAATCTTGGAAACGGCCGGCAACATACGTTCCATCATGGGTTGCATCATGAAAGACGAACGAGCCGAAGCCCGTTTGCCTTCAGAATAAAGTGCGAGCGCGACCCACCCGAGGCACAACGGCAAAATCAAATACAATGCTTGAGGAAACTGCCAGTCCATTGTCGAGTTCCCGCTCTGCACCCTAGCATTTCTTGGCTAGGGCAACGAGCGGAATCGGGTCTCCTTCATTACAAAAACCAGTAAAACCAATACCAATCCAGACGCCGAAACCCAGCGATACAGTTCGGTGTATTGAGAGAATTTGGACTCCTCAAATTCACTTCGCTCCAATTGGTCGATTTGCGCATAGACTTTCGAAAGCCCATCGGCATCGGAAGCATGAAAATAAGTTGCCCCGGTCGACTCGGCCATCTCCTTGAGCAACGCTTCGTCAACTCGAAACTGCGCTCCTACTAATACACGACGCCCGAACCCATCTTCCTGAGGGAACGGAACGGTGCCATTGCGACCGATGCCGATGGTATAGAGTTTGATCCCGAGTTCCTTGGCGATTGCTGCGGCTTCAAGCGGTTCGACGACTCCCGCGTTGTTATCGCCATCGGTCAGCAAGACGAGAACCTTGCTCTTCGATTTGGACTCTTTCAACCGATCCACTCCCAACGCAACTCCGTCTCCGATGGCGGTGGCCAATTCTTCCTGCAACGTTTCTTGGTTAATGACTTTGCCACGTCGGTCACGGACCGCCTTTGGGACTTCCAAGCTCTTGACGATTTCGACCAGGGCTCCATGATCCAAAGTGAGGGGGCATTTGCTGTCCGCAAAACCGCAAAAAGCAACAAGCCCAACCAAATCATTTTTCCGGCCCGTCAATCCGCTGCGTCGCGATCCACCAATGAACTCGCTCACCACATGCTTGACCGCTTCCATTCGGCTAACGTCCTTGTTGTTCAATTGGAAATCGAGCGCCTCCATCGAACCGGAGATATCCAAAACCAATTCAATCGCAATGCCTTCGCCGCTGATTCGAGACTCCGACTTGCCGGACTGCGGCCTGGCAAGACCGACAATAATCAAACACAAGCCGGCGGCAAACAGAGCCGGCAGGAGTCGGTTGATGCGCTGCATGAGCGTGACCGGCAGCCCCTTGAGATCCGCGATGCTCGAATAGATTGATGCCGGCCGATTGGCTCTTCGCGAGAAGAACCAGATCAGAGCAAGCACGATAGGTATTAATGCAAACCAATACCAGGAATAGAATCGAAAGGAGTCCACTGCTTACAAGCCCCCTTCTCTCATCATATTGTTCGGGCTCGGATTCGATTCAGTCGCCCGCGGTTTCATGTCGATAAACTCTTTCGCACGCAAGATAGAGTTGTCGACTTGCGTGGCCTCGGGTCGTTGCCCGGCATATTTGACCATATCGGCCGCTTCGAGAAACTCTTTGAGGCGATTCGACTGTCCAGAAGAAAAAACGCTCTCTTTGCCTATCTCGCTCAAGAACTCTTCGGTGGTTTGCTCGGGAGCGCGCAACCCAGTCACTCCTTCGATGTAAGTTCGAACGATACCGGTCAATCGGAGATAGAAATCTTTGAACATCCCTTGCGAGGGCAAATTTTCAGAAAGCAAACTAGCCAGTTGCGAATGGGCGATCTCTTCGGCGGAGGGAAGGTACTCGACCATCGGCTTTGCATTTCGACGGCGAGAAAGGAAATAGGCAGCCAAAGCTGCCAAAGCGAGCAACGAACCGGCGAGCCACCAGACCAGCAGTGAATCATGGATCGATTGCGGCGGGGCCATCGGTTCGAGATTTGCCAAGCTGGGCACTTGGTCACCTAGTTCGGAAGTGATCTTTATCTCGATCGGTTCCGATTCGATCCAGTTCGGTGCACCTTTTTGTTCTGAAATTTCTCGATTGTCGATGAATTCGATGGCGACCGAGCGAATCAAGTGGATGCCTGAAGAGGCGGGTTCGAGTTGGTAATGAAAGATACGACGGTTGGGTTTGCTCTGATCGGATGTTTTTTTGGGGGTGCGTTCGGTGTAATCTCGGACCAAGAAATCGCCGACCGCTTGTCCGAAAGCCGGAGGAACAATCAGTACGTCCGCGTCCGCAGCGACCTCGATGTCCAAATCGACTAGATCGGAGAGTCGCGGTTCTTTGGGCCAGATGCGAACGAGCATGGTGACCGGCCCTTTGTCGGACTTTAACTCGATCGATTCGGAGGCAGGTCTGCTAATTGCGGCGTTCTTTTCGCGTTCTGAGCAGCCGACCAGCAACAGCAATGCTAGGCAAGCCCAGGCCTGCAGAAAAAACCCTCTTGAATTCATTTGCATCATCGTTGACGCTCCCGCATGCGAAAGAACCTTTGCAGGCTGGTCGCGCAAGACTGATCGGTTCGGATCTCCAAGCGATCGACGTTGGCTTTCCGTAATAAGTCTTTGAGTTTGACTTGTCGGTCGTCTGCGGCTTTGGCAAATAGAGCCCTGACGCGAGGATTGCGGGTATCGAGTTCGATCAGTTCGTCTGTCTCTGCATCGCGGAGCGTAAGGAAGCCGACGCTCGGCAGTTCACGTTCGCGGGGATCCTCTAAAGTGACCGCAATGCAATCGTGTCTTTGGTTGGCGACGGAAAGCGCTTTCGAACAATCGGGTCCGATAAAATCGCTCAGGAGGAAGACCACGGATCGACGGCGTTGTACGCGTCCGATGTACTCGAGGGCTTTCGCGATGTTGGTTTCCGACTTGACCGGTTCTGTCGCCAGCATTTCTCGGATCAATCGCAATACGTTTCCTCGTCCCTTGCGAGGCGGAATGTATCTGACAATATCGTCTGCGAAGAATAGCAGTCCGACCTTGTCATTGTTCTTGAGCGACGTAAACATCAGCACCGCCGCGACCTCGACGGCCGTTTCCATTTTGCTGAGCTTCTGAGACCCAAAGGCACCGGAAGCGGAGATGTCGACCGCTAAGATAATAGTGAGTTCACGCTCTTCGCAAAACGTTTTTATAAAGGGTGCGTCGGAGCGGGCGGTCACGTTCCAATCGATGCTGCGTATTTCGTCCCCCGGTACGTATTCACGCACCGTATCGAACTCCATCCCTCGCCCTTTGAACGCGCTGAGGTACTCGCCGGCAAGCAAATCGTTGACTTGCCGTCGAGCCACAATCTGAATGCGACGGACTTCTTTTAGGACTTCTTCAAGTTCGCGTGCAGCCATAATTCTTTATGGGACCGGAACCGATTCGAGAACTTTACGAACGATATCGTCGGAAGTCATTTCTTCCGCTTCCGCTTCGTAGGTTAAGATAATACGATGGCGTAGGACTTCGTAAGCGATGTCTTTCACGTCTTGCGGCGTGACATAACCTCGTCCGGCCAGAAACGCATTTGCACGGGCAGCAACGCAGAGATTGATTGAGGCACGGGGCGAGGCGCCACATTCGATGAGTGGTTTCAGTTCCTTGAGCCGGAACTCATCGGGCCGACGGGTTGCAGCGACTACATCGAGAACATAGTCCTTTATCTTGTCGTCCATGTAGATCATCGAAACCGTCGATTTCATTTCGAACAGTTGGGCTGGCTCTAACACCGGTTGCACTTCTCGTTTGACATCGTCGAGGACCGAATCGATCACCTTGCGTTCTTCTGCTTTGTTGGGGTATCCGACGATAACCTTGAGCATAAACCGGTCGACTTGCGCCTCGGGCAGGGGATAAGT
>JBBRGW010000357.1:0-4720 GCA_038223525.1 Pirellulales bacterium | reverse complement strand
GCGAACCCGGGCAGCTATTTACTCAATTCTGGCAAATTGACCATCGTTACCGTGCCTCGCGGAGATGCGATGCTAAAAACCGCAACGCACGACTACGTTCTCGAGCGAGGGCAAACCATTTTGGTCCCTGCGGCCTGCCAGTCTGCGAAACTCCAAGTGTCTGAGAACACTACCGTTCTTGCATCTACCCTGCCCCGCGATTCATGATAAGTACGCTGACGAAACAATCGGTCCAGGACTGGGGGCTTTTGGGTCTTAGACCAATGCATCGCGCGCTCGTTCGGAGATATGTGGTTCAAAAGACTTTGAATCCACTCGCAATGCCAGTGCAGCAATCAGTCGTATGGCATTTAGCATCATGGCATTCAAAAGCATATTGCGGAGGACCAGCGTATTTGGACCAAGGGCAATCGGATTGCGAAAACTTGCTTCTGTCCTCGCTTCATCGTACCGGA
Organism: Pirellulales bacterium; assembly: GCA_038223525.1. Taxonomy (GTDB): domain Bacteria; phylum Planctomycetota; class Planctomycetia; order Pirellulales; family Pirellulaceae; genus JBKCUI01. The sequence goes on along the minus strand of JBBRGW010000357.1, from coordinate 4,265 downwards.
GTATTGGTGGTTGAGCGCGCTGGGTTGTTGCAACGGGTTAAAGAGGACCGACAAGATGATCTGCTTCTGGCCGAATTGCACCGAAGCTCGCACCGTAGCTCGCAAGATCGCTCGCACGGTCGTTCGTACCGACAGATTCGACTGTTGTGGAATTGGAGTTTAAGGGGTATGCAAGACCTTGCATGGTGCACCGAATTATCCTTCGACGGCGTGATTCACGATGCTGGAAGCTTGATGAAATGGGTGCGGGTTTGCTTGGCACAAGGCAAAGCGTACGAATGCCAACAGAATAGCTTATTGCGCGACCTGCACATGCCCGAACTGGTCGCCCCTACCACGATTTCACGCTAGAGGGACCGATCGAACTGATGGATACTTTGTTAATCACTGGCGCCGCCGGCTTTATTGGATTTCATGTGGCGCAGCGATGCCTTCAGTCGGGTGTTGGCGTTGTTGGGCTTGATAATCTGAATGAATACTACGACGTCAACTTGAAGAATGCGAGACTCCGGCATTTATGCCAATTCCCTAACTTCGAATTCACTCAAATCGACTTGAAGGATCGCGAGTCGATCGCGCGTCTTTTTGCAGATCGTAAATTTAACAAGGTCGTGCACCTAGGTGCACAAGCTGGGGTTCGGTATTCGGTTGAGAATCCATTCCTTTATGTCGATTCGAATGTTCTGGGTACTCTGACCATCCTCGAGGGTTGCCGGCAAACCGACGTGTCGCACTTGGTGTACGCAAGCAGTTCGAGCGTGTACGGCAGCAATACATCGCAACCTTTTTCTGTTCAAGATCCCGTTGATCATCCGCTTAGCCTGTACGCAGCGACTAAGAAATCGACAGAATTGATGGCCCATTCTTATTCGCATCTCTACAACCTGCCGACAACGGGGCTGCGATTTTTTACAGCCTACGGACCCTGGGGTAGGCCCGACATGGCCCTTTTTAAGTTTACGAAGGCCATCTTGGAAGGGGAGACGATCGATGTCTACAACGAGGGGAAAATGAAGCGGGATTTTACCTACGTCGATGACATAGCTACCGTCGTGTCGCTGGTACTCGAAAAAATCCCAGAAGAAAATAGCGATTGGGACAGCGATACACCCGATCCGTCTACGAGTTCCGCACCCTTTCGTCTGCTCAACGTCGGCAACCAACAGCCTACAGAGCTGACTCGGTTCATCGAAGTGCTTGAGGAAGCAATTGGGATCAAGGCAAAGAAGAACATGTTGCCGATCCAACCGGGTGATGTGACCGACACATTCGCAGATGTCGATTCACTCAAGGCGCTGATCGGCTTTTGTCCAAGCACATCGATTGAAAGCGGCGTACAACGTTTTGTCCAATGGTACCGCGAATACTATCGTGTCTAGAGGAACCGCTCGTCGGTGGCTCGTTTCCGTTTTTAATCGAAGTCCAGTAATGAACCAGAGCAATCGAACCCTTTTATCTGTCAACGTGAATAAGGTAGCTTTGCTGCGCAACTCGAGGCACTTGGGAGAGCCAAGTGTCGTTCGCGCCGCGGAGATTTGTCTTCAAGCAGGGGCGGCAGGAATCACTGTCCACCCTAGACCAGATGAAAGGCATATACGGAGCAGCGACGTCTTTGATATCGCTGCACTGCTCCAGAAGTGGCCGCAAGCGGAATACAATATCGAGGGAAATCCGTTCCATAATTTAATGGACTTCGTACGAGCATGTCGGCCAGCTCAAGCGACGTTTGTTCCAGACAGCGAGTTGCAGAGCACGTCGGACCATGGATGGAATTTGTTGGAGGATGCAAACCGACTGGAACCGTTGATCCAAGAATGCAATCGACTGGGTGTGCGAGTTAGTCTGTTCATGGATCCAGTTCCAGATCAGATGCCGATAGCAAAGTCATTGGGTGCCCAACGGATTGAATTGTATACCGAATCCTGGGCGAGCTCATTTCGCACGGAGTCCCGCGAAGCGACGCTGCTGCGGTTCGTCAATACAGCTCGCGCAGCGATGGACACTGGTCTGATCGTCAACGCTGGGCATGATTTGAATCGCGAGAACTTGACTCCGTTCCTGGCTGCGGTGCCTGGCGTTGCCGAAGTTTCTATCGGGCATGCGTTGATTAGCGATGCACTCGAAATGGGGTACAAAGCAACGGTGCAAGCTTACTTGGACTGCATCCGCGCGGCGGGACGGTAGCCCGTTTCACTCTGCGAGGAGCTCTTACGGCAAAAAGAAATCTACCCGTGGAGCAATGAACCGTAGTGGAACTCGCCAGAGTTCCAAGCACTGAAGGAATTCTGGCGAATTCCGCTACGGGTAATTCTCATACTACCGCCCGCCTTAGAATCTTGCTGCGTTGAGCGTGTTGAGCGAATAAACGTGTTCAGGACTGAGCAGCAAGCTAATTGGGCACGTTTGATTTTTGTGCGTCCCGTTTTGCTTCAAAGCGTTTGAGAGCTTTCGCAAACTCGGGGTGATGAGGCTTGAGTTCCACCGCAAGTTTTTGGTTTTGGACTGCATCGTCGTAACGCTCCAAGGCGGCGTAGCAATAGGACAGGGTATCCAAGTTTTCGGCGGTGTCTGGTGAGAGCGTACAAGCTTTGTTGCTCAAGAACACTGCCTCTTCCTTGCTCCCTTCGGTGTTTGCGATTAGCCAAGCCAAGTTGTTGCAGTAGCGGGCAAGGGTGTCGGCATAGGAAGCATGTTCACCTGGACTAGATTTCTTCATGAATTCTTCGACTTCCCGAATTCTAGAGCGGTGGTCCGTGATTGTTTTGGTCAGTTTGCTTCTTAGTTTTCCGTTTTCGGTCTCTGGCAACGATAGCTTGTATAGCCCGATAACCGCATCTATATTGTTAGGCTCGAGTTCGAAGGAGAGCCAATATTCTGTTGTCGCTTTTGGGGTGTCGTTAGCTTCGCGAGCTCGATCCGCGTTGTACAAGTAATAGTTTGAAAGAATCCGTTTGGTAAACTCTTTCGTATCGTCCATCTGTTTTTTGAAGAGCGGTTCGTTGTTGTATCGCGAAGCGAAAAGTTCGAGCACTTTGGCAGCCTCCGCGTGTTTCCCCTGGGTTTGCAGCATAGCAGCGAGTTGATTCATGCCGTCCAAGGTTGCGAAGTTAGTTAGGTCTTCGTTGATCACCAACCGAAACTCGGCTTCCGCCCACGCGAATTGTCCACGATGCTCGAGCAATTCAGCGATCCTCGTTCGTCGATCTTGACCGGAAAGTTGACGGTTCAAAGAGAAGTCGATGGATCGCAGCTTGTTGAAGTCCTCGAGAGCTTGCTGATCCAAAGGTATGCCGTTTTCGTTGCATGCGATTTGATTCAAACTATGCATTGCGATGACGTTTGCGCGTTCCTCGTTGGCCTGCAGTTTGTAGCTTTCAGCTAAAAGGTAACCGAAGAAAAACTCGCGGGACAAAATGGACTTGTGGAGTTTAGAATGCTGGTCTTGGACGAGCTCGGGCAAATTGGTTTTTAGCGCCCATTGTGCGAACTCGTTCGCTCGTGTGGAGCGATTTCCGACCATCGAATCCAGCATGGGTATCGACTTGCCAACCGTCAAGATCGATCGACCGATAGACAATGCGGCTGGCCTCAGCGTGGGCTGTTTGGACAATTGTTCGACTACCCATTTGTGTAGTTCCAAAACCAAGTCCAGGTTTGTCTCAACCGAACTTGATTTGAGCAATCGTAGCTCTTCGGCTAATGTTTGCTCCCACCACTTCAGATCGAATTCTGGTTTTCCTGAGGCGTATTGCAGCAACCACCGACTTGCTTGGCTTTGCCCACCCCCAATGTAGCTTCGGATAGATTCTTTGCGATTGTCTAGGGATTGTCCGGTCGCGGCCTTGCTCCGCATGAGCAGTAGCGCCGCTCGTTTGGCAAGCCCGCTGCGGGTTTCGTAACGCACTAGTCGGCATAATGCGGGAAAGCCTTCGTCGTGATCCAGTCGTTGCAATTGATCGATGTAAGTCGATTTTTCGGAATCCGCAGTGCTGTAGTTTTTGAGAATCTGTCGAACGCTAACTGGGTCGGTGTCCCAAGACCAGGAGAACTGATTGCTTTGTACTACGAAGCGGGCTGTTGAAGCGATTTGGGGATCGGGATGAAAGCTGGCCGCATGCAATTGGTCCAACGCCAAGACGCCGATGCGTTCCAGTTCGGATTGAGCGCTCAAACGGCTCGAGTAGTTCGGGTCACTGAGTTGTTCGATCAAGCTAGAGATACGAACACGCAGTTCATCGGGAGCAGTATTGGTCGCTTCTGCAACC
>JBBRGW010000356.1:0-4740 GCA_038223525.1 Pirellulales bacterium | reverse complement strand
TACCGACGAAACGAGCGGGTCGTCAAACTTTAGTTGTGCAAGGCGCCGCGTCGCTCACGAGCAAGAATCACGATGCGGAGAAGCTGTGATTTTATTCGCGAGGGGCGAAAAATTGTCGCCTTTTGCTCCGTAAAAGGTGCGTTAGTCAAGCGCACTTTCTCGGAGCGAAAGGCGACGATCATAAAATCACAGCCTAGGAGCGTCGAGCAACTAAGCCGTTGGAACCGGATGGGGGCGTTTCGCCCCAAAGGTTACGGCGGAAACCGCCGTACTAGACTTTTTGAACTACCCGCAGCATGTTGCTGCGGGTTTAGCCTGCTCTAGAAATCACAACTATTCGCTTGGTGCGGCTGGTTGAATGAGAAGCCCTTCGCTTCCAAGTCCACCCTTGAGTTCCATCTGAGGCTTATCGGACTTAGGCTGTTGAGCTTGTTCCTTTTCCTTCTCTGCTTCAGCAGCGTGTTGCTCTTCGGACCAATCGACTCGTTTGCGTGACAAGCCGATCTTGCGTTCGTCGCTATCCACTCGAAGCACCTTCACTTCGATCTCATCGCCGACCTTGACAATATCCTCTGGGTTTTCGACCTTGTGGTCAGCCAATTCAGAGATATGCAACAATCCTTCGAGCGAATCCTCGAGTCCAACGAAGACACCAAAGTTGGTGATCTTGGTGACCTTGCCACTGACCAACTGCCCTGGTTGGTACTTGGCAGGGATTGTGGTGTTCCATGGATCGTCATCAAGCTGCTTGAGACCTAGAGCAATGCGGCGACGAGTTTGGTCTACGCTCAGCACTCGGCAGCGAACTTGTTGGCCCTTGGTCAGCAATTCGCTTGGGTGACTGATCTTGCGAGTCCAGGACATATCGGAAACGTGGAGCAAACCATCGATCCCTTCCTCGAGCTCGATGAACGCACCGTAGTTGGTGAGGTTGCGAACCTTGCCGGTGACTTGTGCATTCTCTGGGTACTTTTCCAGAACGACATCCCATGGGTTCGATTGCGTTTGCTTGATACCCAACGAAAGCTGTTGGCCTTGAGCATCGACACCAAGAATCTTGACGTCGATTTTGTCGCCGATTTGAACCATTTCGCTCGGGTGGTTGATTCGGCGAGTCCAAGACATTTCGCTGATGTGAACCAAACCTTCGATACCTGGCTCGAGCTTGACGAACGCTCCATAGCTCATCACGTTGACGACTTCGCCAGGGATCGTTGTTCCGACAGGGTACTTTTCCGCGATGTTGGTCCACGGATTGTTTTGCTTTTGTTTGAGTCCCAAAGCGATCTTTTGCTTTTCGCGATCGATTTGCAGAATCTTGACTTCGATTTCCTGATCGATCGAAACCATTTCGGTTGGGTGACCGATTCGTTCCCAGCTCATGTCGGTGATGTGCAGCAAACCATCGATACCGCCCAAGTCGACGAACGCACCGAAGTCGGCGATGTTCTTGACAATACCCTTGCGGATTTGACCGATCTCGAGTTCGGCCATGAGATGCTCGCGATCTTCTTCGCGTTGCTTCTCGATGAGAGAACGGCGGCTGACGACGATGTTGCGACGTGTTTCGTCGATTTTGAGAACTTCGCACTGAACAACGCGACCGATGTAATCACCTATGTCATTTGGACGTCGGATGTCGACTTGGCTAGCTGGCAAGAAGACTGGTACGCCGATATCGACGAGCAAACCACCCTTGATCTTTCGGGTGACGGTACCGGTGACAACTTGGCCCTCTTGAACCGAGAGCATCATCTGTTCCCACTGGATGATCTTTTCAGCCTTGCGCTTGCTGAGGCTGATCATCGCGCGGACGTCTTCAGGTGCGCCGTGTTGGTCTTCGACTTCTTCGATCAGAACTTTGACTGTTTGTCCGATTTCCGGTGGCGGTTCGTTTTCGTCCCACTCATTCTTATGGATCGCACCTTCGCTCTTGAAGCCGACGTCGACCACGACGAATTCGTCGTTGATTTCAACAATCTTGCCTTCGACAATTTGGTTGACGTCGAACTGCTTGTTGGCGTCTAAGAGTGACTCATCAAACATGGTCTCGGCGGTGTCGCCGAACATGAGTTCGAGTTCCTGCTCTAGGATATCATCCTCGAGGGAGCGAATGAGGGTACGATTGACCATGCGTGAAAGTCCTTGGGTGCTAGCGTGAGTTGGTCGGCTAGACGCACGGGAAAGAGTTTCAATCGACTAAAGTTCGATTTACGTGAATCCTTCTTGGCGATAAAGTTCTGGGACCGACTCTCGACGCAGCGTAAAAATTAGAGTTATCAGCTGATTGAGGGACGGGCAACCTGCCGAAGTCCTAAAACTCACCCAACTTTAAGGCTTCGGAGTGTAACAACGTTTCTCCAAGACAGCAACAGCGACTAAGAGATCTTCCCACTTTTGAATCAACGTTTTCGTTGGTGACAGAATGCTTTTAAGCCTTCAGATTGGCCAAAACAAAAAAGCAATCTCCATTCGCTTTGCTCCCGTTTTTTTATCCCTAATTTCTCGACACAAGAAGTCTTCCATGAAACAAACGGCACCCCTGCGCTACGCGATTGGCGGCGACCACGCTGGATTCCTCCTCAAGAACGACGTTTACAAGCTGCTGATAGCAAACTCGGTGAACGTAATCGATTGCGGAACGCACACCGCGGAATCCTGCGATTTCCCTGATTTCGCCGAAATGGTCGCAATCAAAATCCTGTCGGGCGAAATCGACCGAGGAATCTTGGTTTGTGGTTCAGGAGTTGGCGTGAGCGTGGCTGCGAACAAGTTTCCCAGGATCCGAGCTAGTTTGTGCCATGACACTTACTCCGCTCGCCAAGGCGTCGAGCACGATGACATGAATGTTCTCTGCATCGGTGCAAGAGTCATTGGTCCCGAGTCCGCTTTCGATGTCATTCGGTCGTTCCTTGGAGCTCGATACACCCCCGCTCCAAGACACGCTGCTCGTCTGGCCAAGATTGCCGACATTGAACGCCGCGTTCTCGCGGGCGAGTTTTCGCACGGCGAGCACTAAAGCTAGCACAGAGAGTGGAATAGCCACGCTCCAAAGTGCAAACGGCCCAACCGAAAACTGAGCCGCGATCGAGGCGATCACGGTTGCAGTCGTGTAGCCCAAGGACTGCGCAAGGGTCATCGATGCAACCCCCATCACACTCGAGTTCATCCGGTGAGCGTGCTCGTTAGTCGATATCTGAAATGGACAATTCAAAGCTAAGGCCAGTGCGAAAAGTCCAAATACGCCAAATCCCTGTGTTGCTATTAAGCATCCACTAAACAGAAGCATCCAGCCCAACGGACCAACAAAAAGGAGCTGCCTCTTTAGACTCGGAACAAAAGGCATTGCGAGCAAAACCGCGATTTCAATTGCCACTGCGCTAGCGAAAACAAAGTAACCGTAGCTGCCGTAAGTGTTTGTCAGAAATTCATGCGCGTAAAGACCATAGGACATCTCGCAGATCGCAACCAACCAAACCAAAAGAAGCAAGCCAAACCATTCCATCGATTGACGGATTGAAGGCTCGGACGTATTCGTTTTTAGGATCGCAGTTTCACGATCGCGTTTAGATGACTTAACCGCGAGCTCGCTGCTTTCGGTCGTTGAGGGCAATAGTCGCCACGCGAGAAATGCAATCAGCACATGACAAAAGCTAACTGATGCACCGATATACAAATGGTAGTCTGCCACCAATTGGATATCGCTTCCAAAGACACCCATCAACAGCAATGCCATCATATAGCCAGCAGAGCCCGCCGCGCGAACTGAATAGGCGTAGTCCCCCATCGTTGAGACACCGATGTGATTGAGCAATGTCATCGCGCTCGATTGAACACAGCCGAGCATTAACAAACATAGCGAAATGTCCGCGATGGAACCAAGGAACACGTTGCCCAATGAAGTTTGCTGCATTCGCCAGCCCAGCAACAATTGCAATGCCGCCACTCCGATCGCCGCGCAGAAAAGTACCCATCGTGGTGATTTCGTCCACCCTCGCGATTCCGCGTAACGAAATAAAAAGTATGTGATGCAGGCCGCAATTGGCGAAATGCTAGCGACTAAGCTTGCAGAGGAGGGTGTCAACACTTTTCGCAAATGCGTTTGCAGCGGAAATGAGCTGAACCCTAGCGCAAGGAAATGCACGAAGTACGTCGCGCCAGAAAAGAAAATCGCGGAAGCCGTTCGTTCCGTCGACATAGTGCTCGTTGTCACAGGTTGTCCGTTTAGTGTAGTGGTTTGCCCGATCCCATCCGTGTGGTCTCTATATTGCATCAAGCGGCTCTTCGCGTCCAGGCACATTTGTTCGCAATCACAGCATCAACCACGGATTAATCGAGTGAGCTGGCAATGGACGCCAGCCCAAAGAAATTGGTTCACCAATGCCGATTGTTCCCTGGCAGTTCTCACAAGAATCAATGGTGTTGCGTTATCGTCTTCTAAAGGTCGAACGACGACGCTTGTCGCAGAATAATCGTGCCGCTCGCCGCCAAGTGCAAGGCACCAGCCAGCCAAAGCTAAGCCTATCCAATGAGGTGCCTGGCACGAATGGTGCTGTCGCCATGTCCTAAAGCGTTTCATTCGAAGGAGTTATCGTTCTTTTCGAGCCGCTTTTTTAGCGATGCCCTAGGTTGCGACATCCTTTTGTATTGGTCCCTGCGGCGCTTCACGACTCGAGGTTCAAATCGACCTGGCCGATCGCCTACTACACACTGAATTATCGATAAAAGCATTTTGCGGCA
>JBBRGW010000355.1:0-4750 GCA_038223525.1 Pirellulales bacterium | reverse complement strand
TGGTTCTACTCAAAGGCCGACAACCTACTACACCGAGACTTCAGGGGTTGGCATTGCATTGCATCTCCATAAACCGAATCTTGCACGCCATATCGGCATTGTCGGGCTCGGCGCTGGAACACTTGCGACCTACGGCCATCCTGGGGACCGTTTCCGCTTTTACGAAATCAATGATAACGTGATAGCTATGGCCAAGGAGTACTTCTCCTTTCTGAGGGAAACACCTGCCTCCGTAGAACTACTCCTGGGCGACGCACGCCTAACGCTCGAACGCGAACAACCGCAGGCGTTCGATATCCTAGTGCTTGATGCATTCAGCGGTGATGCGATACCAGTGCATTTGTTAACACGTGAAGCCATGGAGATCTATCGCAAACATTTGAAAGAAAAGGGAATTCTCGCAATTCACATTTCTAATCTCTATTTTGATTTGAGCTCGATCATCAGCGGTTTGGCACAGAGCGCAAACATGGAATGCACAATTGTATGCGACGAAGGAGTAGATAGCTCCAACGCATTGAAATCAACTTGGGCAATCCTGTCACAAGATCGAGAAACCATCGACATTGCACTTGGTACTGGGACGTCAGCAAGATACCACGGAAAGCCAGTTCTTTGGACAGACGACAGCAGCAACCTGTTCGAGGCGTTGAAGTAGAGTGGAATCGGCGGCAACCGCTACCATTGGTACTCTAACGCAACTCCAGTTGAGTTGAGTGAGGATAGCGGTTTGAGAGTCCAGCCTCGCCGTCCCGTCTCGGTCTGCTGCACGGCGGTTGCGGACACAAAAGCAATCGCCCATCCCATGGCGATTTGAGACGGATAGTGCGCATTGTCATTCATCCTCGAGAGAGGACCGATCGCGGATGCCGAGTACCAAAAGGCTTTTTGCAAAGAATTCTCGGTTAGTTTCGCCGCGGTAATGAATGGCAACGAGGACATAAAGGCATGTCCGCTTACACCGTTATTGTCGCGAAAGGGATGCCACTCGGAGCCCTCCAGTGTTTCATAGGGACGGGATCCGCCCGTTACGTGCTGCATCAACATGAGCGGCGTAGCGCCGACGAGAAATCCCCTCACCGATCGTTCTCCCCATTGACCCAATTGATCAAAGGCCGGCGGGCCGTCGATGAATTCGCTAGCTAGCCAAGCTGTCCCAAATATTGGCAGGGTATAATAACCGTTGCCAAGCTCCTTGCTCGAATGCAAAAACTGAAACCAGTCGTCGCTCGATGCGCCGCGGACCGAGGACTGAAAATGCTTCTGAAGCTGGTCGTCCGCGTTGCTATTTGCAATGACCGCTCCGGCTCCGAAGATCATTCCTAATTGGAGAAGAGACTCTTTGGAATAAAAGTTGGATTGGTCGCCAAGGACGCGTCCCCACACCGTGTCCCGTTCTGCTACACGGCTCAGTTCGGTTTCCATGGAGCCCTTTGGCAAACTATAGATAGACTGTTGGGAGTCGCGAGCTAATCCGGTGTTTGCGAACGCATCGATGGACACGAGTTCCGGCTCACTAGCCACCGGATGGTCGAAGGGGGCTGAATTCTCCATGACAATAGGAGCTAGGCGAAAAGCGAAAGCAGGAACCTTGTCCGAGTCGTGTTTCCGCACCAGGCTAGTCTGACGCGCAGAAGTCGGAACGATACATTGACTCCCAGTCGAGTTATATATCCTTGGTGTTCCTCCCAAGGTTGCGCAGCCTGCGAAAAAACACAGAACAAGCAGCAAAATAACGCTTTCGACTCTAACGATCAAATCGCGATCCAAACACGTTTGCAAGTAAAGGGACATGACTCCCAAGTGAGGTGGTAGACAAGTTGACACCGAGATTTACTGAGGGTTGGTGCGATTTGCAAGACCACTTTTTGCCAGATGGATAGCTGCGTTGTGTGGGTGGATTAGGCTGACCGCCGTGCCACTCATTACCATCGCCCGACGATCATGTGCACGCCATCTTGCTCCTTGGCGTTGGGCAAACACTTTTCGAGATACGGTGCATCCTTGGTAAAGATAACAAACGTTCCTGGCGTTAACGAGCTTTGGTTTCGAGACTTGCCAATTTGACTTTCCCATACTTTTTCTTCAATGATTTGACCTGTTGCGTTGCCGGTCTTGTTGTAGCCCATGAAGTTGAATGTGCTTGCAAGCGTGGTTTGGTCCGCAGAGGGAGAATCTGCGGGAGGAGCAAGCTCCTGCGTTTTGTATTCCTTTTGAAGCAAAAGCTCGGCATCAGCCCGTGTCGAGACAGCGAACACTGCTCGTTGACCTTGCTCGGTATTCGAAGCGACGAAAAACTCATTGTGTGGGTCGACAAATACGGCTTGGCTCCAAGTGAAGTCGGAGTCGTTTTGGATTGACGGTGCTTGGAGGACAGGGTCCACCTCCACGGTCCTTTTGATAACCTTAAGATTGCGCAGCGGATGAGAGATCGAAAACTGGGTTTGTAAACGAGGGGGCAGGACGCCTACATACTTTTGCCCAGCCTCAACATCCAGTTGTTGGCTCTTGGTCATGGAAACGTAGGGATTGACTGGCATGGGTGCCAAATAGGTCTCCTCACCCACATCCATTCCAAGTTTCGAAACGGTGGCCGCAAAATAACTTTGGCGAGACCAAACCATTCCGTTCCCCTGGTCGTCTATAAACGACAGAGAGCGAGTTCTGAGAACGGCTCCAAAACCATCCTTGAGAAATCCATAGCTGAAAAGCAAGAGGGTGCAAAGGGTCGCAATCAACGGCATGAGTATCACGAGCCAAATTCTTCGTTTATGACGATTGCTCCAATACATGATCCCTGGCACGCCGATTCCGACGAACAATACGACGAAAGCTAAAAAGGGGATCGCAGGAGTGCGTCCAACTGAGGGAATCAGCCAATCCCAAAAATCATCTCCTATACCGCCACCGAGTCTGCTCGTGCGATTACTAACGTTATACAAGATTTGCGGATTGACGATGACAGTATTGTACTTGCCATTGATCAAATCCTCGAATGCGTTGGACTGGTCTCCACGCCGCTTGTTGTTCAAGTGCACGTAGCCTAAACCATGCGATAAAAATAGTGGCAATACGACTTCCCCCTCGCTATACGACTTAGTTTTGGACAGCGTGTCGTAAAGTTGACTTGCGAAATGGATTGGGGGGGCAATTTCAGAATCCAAAACCGCCTTGCCAACATCTAGAACGACCCCGGCGAAATGGTCTATCGCGTCGAATGGTTCCATCACACCCATGCCAGGGCCACCCGAGTTTCTTCTCGATGAGATTTGTGGGCGACCATTGAAATACGAATTCCCAAGAGCGCGTTGATAGTCATCCCAAATCGTGTCCTCCAACAAATCTAAAGTTGGAGGTTCGAAGTCTGCAATAGTCACTAAAGTTCGTTCAGAACCATTTTTGCTCGTCACTTTCTGCGTCCCGAGTCGACGATTGAGATCGATCGGCAGGAATGAACTCACCTCCGAGGCGGAAGTGACCTTGTTGATGGTGAGGTAGCCTCCATCCAACACATACTGATTAATGCATTCTCGCCCATTTGCGTCTAGCCGAGCGAGGTCTTCGAATTCGATTGCGATGCCTCCGATGCCGCTGATGTAAAGCCAGTTAGATGGAATTTTCCTCACATCTGCATACGCTATTGTGTATCCGACCGCCTGAACGTTCGACTCCTGCGAATACCAATTCTCCGTCTTGGCCATTTCATCAATCGCTTCCTGGCGGCGTGAGTCGTTTTTGGCGGACTCCTCGGAAATGAGGATGAGGTACTTGCATTCATAATTGTTCGCATTGCCCGCACCGTAAAAGTAGGAATTCTGTGCTCTTAGTTTTCGACCATTTAACTTGGCGTAGATGTACTGCATCTCGTATCGATTCGTATCGCCATGCATGAAGTTGCCGAGCATTTCACCCGTTGCCTGGGTAGTCCCGGCCTCGATAGGTACATTTACAATCACCTGCCGATTCGGTTCGAAAGACATACTGGGATTGTAAGAGCCGGCACCAAAGATGACTTGCAACTGGCCGCTGTCTTTGAACTGCAAGCCTTTGCGAGGAACGACTCGTACACGAACAGGGCAGTAACCGGACTTGCCATACCAATTGGGATACGACACGTAGATCGCCATGTTTCCTGTCTCGGTAATATCCATCCCGTTTGTGATAAGATGCTCACGCTGGATCTGGGCCAAGTTCGAGTTTTGGGCCAACGCGGAATAGGGAATTCCAGCCCAAATGGCAAACAAAGCGGCCAGATGAAAACAACTTGGTATCGAGAAGATAGTCGTCAAAGAGTGTTTCGTTTGCTGCACCATCGATCTATCCTGAGCGTTGAGGGTTGTCCCAATCTCCATTGGGCGGGCGACAATCGGGTTCGATTATAGTTTTTATTGCGGTTTCATGTCGAAAGCATCCATGTTGCGAACAACAAATACCCGCTAAATAAAGTGCGAAGGGATTAGAAATGACCTCAGAAAAAACTCCTGGGTGGCCAAGAGTTGCCTTGCGATTGGCGGCTATCTACAACATTGCTTGGGGAACTTGGGTAATCGCCTTCCCCAATCACATTTTTGACCTAAGCGGAATCGAACGCCCAAACTATCCAGGGATTTGGCAGTGCGTCGGAATGATCGTAGGAGTCTACGGCATCGGCTACTGGATCGCATCCAAAGACTTTGTTCGTCATTGGGCAATCGTTCTAGTGGGGCTGATCGGAAAAATTTTTGGTCCCATCGGATTCTTGCAGAGCGCC
>JBBRGW010000354.1:0-4765 GCA_038223525.1 Pirellulales bacterium | reverse complement strand
TGAACACCAAGCGTCATGTCATTCAAGCAAGCAGCACCCGAATTCGTTAATTCGAATGAGGAACAGCTTGTCATCAGACATGATCTATAAAAAATCGGTCCGTCGCAAATTGCGGCGGGCCGATTTTTTTTTGTTGATATGCAACCAACGCAGCAGCGAATATGCAGCCCTCTATTATCCTTCTGAGACCCGCCGCTTTGCGGGTTAAACATTGTCATGCGCATCCAACCTGTCCAGTTCGCTGACTTGACCACCCCCTTCGGGCCAATGCGAACGCATCTGTTCCAGCCCAATGGCACTGGCAAGTTTCCAGCCGTCGTACTGTTCTCCGAGATCTACCAAATGACTGGCCCGATCGCTCGCACCGCAGCAATGGTCGCTGGCCACGGTTACTTGGTCGCCGCACCAGAGGTTTACCATGAGTTCGCAGCGCCTGGCGAAGTTTTCGCGTACGACCAGGCCGGTACCGAGCGAGGCAACAAACTGAAAACAACCAAGGAACTGGCCAGCTACGATGCGGACGCGGTGGCTGTAATCGAACACGTCATTGCATCGCCTGCCTGCAACGGCAACGTTGCTACTCTTGGAATCTGCCTTGGTGGCCATCTCGCCTTCCGAGCCGCCATGCACCCCAAGGTGCAGGCGGGGGTTTGCTTTTACGCAACCGATATTCACAAACGAAGTCTTGGATTAGGCCTTAACGATAACACACTCGACAGAATACCCGAGATCCAAGCAGAAATGATGATGGTCTGGGGACGGCAAGATCCACACATACCCTCGGAAGGCCGACGTCTCATTTACGACGCAATGACACAAGCCAACGTCCACTTCACTTGGCATGAATTCAATGGAGAACATGCATTCTTACGAGACGAGGGACATCGTTACGACGCAGTTTTGGCTCAACTCATCTTCCCAATCATGTTCGAATTGTTCCATCGAACACTGAAGTAGTTCGCACCCAAACAACTACTTCTTCGTTCCGACAGCGCCGACATAACGTTGGTCAATAACGACAAATTCGTAACCGCCCCCTTTTTTCTTTTGACGGCACTCAAACACGGTCTTGGCGATATCATGGACCCGAAAGGTTCGTTTCTGCTTTTCGACAAAATATTCTGCTTCGGCTTGTGCGAGTAGATCTTCCGTTTCTTTCGGAACGAATTTGAGGAATTGACGACCTTGAACCGGTATCCCTGCGTTTTGCAGAATCTGTTTTTCGTATTGCTCCAGAACATTCGCAGTGGTGCTCATGAAGTAAAGCTTGCCCTTGAAGTCTTTTGAAGTTCCAGAGTTTTTAGTCGGCTTGGTAGCCACCGAGTTGACATAATCTACGGTCGCGATTCCTCCCCCGATGGCGCCTACCGAAATCTTGAATGCCTCGAGTTGCTGAGCATATCCTTTGCGTTCGCGTGCGGTGAATTTTAGTTCCCAGCGTTCGCTAATTGGCACGAATCGTTCGCCTTCTCCCTCTGGGCCTGCCTGCCGACTGTCCCCTTTGCCATTGCCGGTATTGTTCGCGTTCATATTGGAGTCGATGCTTTCCAGAGAAGCAGCGATAGTACTGATTGCATCCGTGACCATTTGGAGGGTCTGTTCAACAGCTGGCTCAGTCAATTGCTCCACCTCATCCGCCGCCGGAGGATCGAAGTCTCTTTCGAAGCCTTCCGCGTTCGCACCGCGTCCGGCCGGTTCTGGTTGCAGAACGAGCAACTTGTTCGAACTCGTCATCGACCGCATGAAGAACAAGAGCGCCAGCAAGAAGACAGCCAAACCGATGAGAACGACCAAGCTCAGCAACAAGCTGGAGGTTTGGTCCACTTTGTTGGTCCGCATCGACGACTCGTCAACAGTGAGTAGCCCTTTTGTGGAGTTTGGATTGGAGGATACAGAGGCCATGTTTATCTTTTGCGCTTAGTTGGTGGCTGTGAGAAACGGACGGGAAAATAGCCCCATCCTTCAGTACTTTTCATTCTGCCGTTGGCGTAAGGCTAATCGTTAAAGACATAATCAGGTCTTAAGCTCAAGTACCATTTCTGCCACTGCATGCCTGCTTTGGATTTCGTGGATTCAGAGAGCTTGGTGCTCTTGTCCTTCGGCAAATGGTGCGTGTCCAACTGTCGAGAAAGGAGTCGCAACGATTGCTCTGCAACGCGCGCAACGTCCGCATCTGGGTCAGTGCTCAGGGTGTAGATCAGTGCCGGTGCATGATTTAAATCGTCTCCACGCCCGATCAACTTCGCCGCAATCTTTCGGGTGTCGGCATCTTTTGCATTGAGAAGCCTAACGAATCTATTCAGCTGCTCCTTGCGTTGGTTCGGGTCGCTTGCAAGACGTATTCGGTCGGCGACCAACTTGTCCTTTGCTTCGTTCTTTCCATCTTCCTCAAGCATTTTGAGGGCGTCGTCAATCGATGTCATCGATGTTTTTGACATGACTTTGCCATCCACCGTTTTGACACCCGTCAAATCTTCAGGCAAATCGACCCCTCCACGCACAAACTGCTCATTGAGTGATCCGATGGCTTTTTGCGTACTGCGAATAAGAAACAGTACGGCGAACGAGGTGCAGACTTCAGGAACCAAGAGTCCATCCCCATCTTTGCCCAATGCGCCCCAAGCACCTGCAGGGGTTTGCGCATCGAGGAGCATTTCAACTGCGTCGTTGTACCAGTCAGGACTTTTCTGTGGTTTGCCTTTGGTGATCTCTAAAAAGGATTCGTATCGCTCACGACTATAGACGTAGTAATAGTGCCAAGTCGCTCTCTTATAGGGATGGGCGTTGTGCCACAACTCTCCTTTTTTGGCTGCGTTATCGAGACGCGTTCGATCGATGCTTGACTTGACCTTTTGGGATTCAGGCATGATCCGCTTGAATGCAATTGGAATAATACCTTCTTCCTCTTGGTTCTCTGCAACTTTGCTTCGGTACAAACCTAAGGAATCGCCCGCGATCAACAGAGCTGAAAAACCTGCTGCAGCAAGCGAATTGGTGGCCGATCCCGACTCGCCTGGTTGTCCTAGCGATTGATATGGCCAGCCACCGTCTATTGTCTGCGAAGCGGCTAAAAACTGAACGCACTTGGCAATCGGCTCATCGGAAACTTCGATCCCCAACTGGCTCATGGTCCAGAGACAAAGCATGACATATTGAGTTTGCGAGATGTCACCCGAGGTTAGGTACTGACCTTCGACCATGTAGCCGAATCCACCGTGGGGCTTTTGTGCATTGATGAGGAAGTCGCGGATTTGTCGAATCGCGATGCCGTGCGTTTCGACATCCACCGAGGCTAAAAGCATTCCAGCCAACGACGGTACGTACATGGACCTGGTATCGGATACAACTCTACCAGCGGCGGCATTCATCGCCAGTTCGCGGGCTTCGGCAATGGCGGATACCACAATCGGGTGATCTGCGTTGCCGTCTACTTTGTAAATCGTGTAGCCGGCCAAGATATTGACCCCTTCACCTGTTAGCTTGTTTCCTTTTGAGGAAAGGAAGGCGACGCCTTTGCGGACCATTTCCTGAACGACCGGGTGATCCGGATAATATTTTTCAGCGTAAGCGTTCGGGCAACCGGCGAGACCGAACAAGGTCATTGTGCCGGCAGTTGCCACAAAGAAAGCAGTTCGCACAAATAATTCGGTTCGAATCGACAAGGTAGCCATTTCAGCGATTCCCCGCGGTTTTGGTTGTGAAGCGAACGAGAAGAGACGGAAGTTGCAATCACTCCTTCCAGCTTCAAATAAGGATAAACATTAGGTTAGCCGCTTCCGCATTGCATGACAAATGCATTGGCTTCAATTTGCTAGAAACTTGAGTGGAATCCCTTGCTGTTCGTCCTCCAAAGCCTTGGCCGTGGGTGAAGGAGTTTAGTGGCTAAAGCAAACACAAGGCCGCCCGGACTGGCTGCTGAACCAGGCAAAGAAGACGATCTTCTAGGTTTCGGCATTAGCCAGCTCCTCTGTTCGAAAGCGAGGGGTTTAACAAGGTTGGAAATCAGGGCTTGGTTTTTCCGCGATGTTTAGCATAATGGTGCTTGGTCCTCGTTTTTGAGAGTCATTTTCGGTTCAAAAGCATTCCGGTTTCGGTTGGAAGCGGACGGAATCGATAAATCAAGTAAAAAGCAGGGCTGGATGGTTAGGTAGCTCAGTTGGTAGAGCAACGGACTGAAAATCCGTGTGTCGCCGGTTCAAGCCCGGCCCTGACCACTAATGAATTTTCAAGCGATTCGTTGATAGAACGATACCTGACCACCGGCCAGAGCGCTGTTTTCTAAAATCCTTATGTCTGTAGTACTACAGACTTTCAGATCGGAAACACCGTTTATGGCAAGAGAACCGGGATATTGTAAGCATAAGGCGACGTGACAAGCGTACGTCAATTTGGGCGGCAGGGTTATCTACCTTGGCACGCATGGAACAGAAGAGAGCAAAGAGCGGTACAACCGTTTAAAAGCGGAATGGCTCGTCAATCGCCATTCGGAAGAGTTCCAACCAAAAGTTTCGGCGGGACCTTTTATTGCTGACATCTGCCTCGCGTTTCTCGACTACGCCGAGAGATATTACTCCCAGTCGAATGAGTGCGCACAATTTAAGCTTGCTGTTCAACCACTAGGTGAGCTCTACGCAACCTTGGCTGCGAGGGATTTTGATCAAGTTCAGTTTCGAGCTTGTCGGGACTGGTTGTCGTCCAGGCGAAGTAGTGTCGATCACACCCGTGATGGTCAATCGATCCGTCGAAGTATGGTCGATTGAGTTAG
>JBBRGW010000353.1:0-4787 GCA_038223525.1 Pirellulales bacterium | reverse complement strand
TATCGCATGCTCATGTCGATCGTATTGCAGGAGGCGGCGAAAGCGAAATTGACTCTCAACTTAAGCAGCGGAGCCTCGCATTTCAAACGGATTCGCGGCGGGGCCGCATCGCTTGAATACACCGCGGTCTATTGCCGTCACCTGCCATTTGTGCGTCGACTAGCCTGGCAAACCTTAGCCACGTTGACCCAAAAGGTGGCGGCTCCGATTTTGCGAAAGTATGAATTGTAAACAGGTAAACCACTGGAATCGGACGACCTAGCTGTGCAACACCGGGGCGCACAGCCAATGGGTGGTTGGTGGAAGGGTAGCGAAAGTAGGAACTATGAATAACGACAACGAACGACTAAAAACGCATTGGCTGGTTGGCTGCCAAGCATCTCAATTGACCAATCGTCCTCTTGGGTGTGTTGTACTCGGTACACCGCTGGTCCTCTATCGCTCGGGTGATGGCGTCGTCGTTGCCGAAGATCGGTGTCCACATCGCAATGCCCCGTTGTCGCACGGAAGTGTCCAAGGTGGTGCGATCGTTTGTCCCTACCACGGTTGGCGATTTGGAGACAATGGACAATGCGTCGATGCCCCAGGTATATGCGACGGAGCACCTCCAAAGGTTTCATTGAGACGATGGAATGCACGCGAAGAGGACGGTTGGATTTGGGTAGCCAGACCTGGGGTGGACACTACTCAGCCAAACTATCGGCCTAAGGTTGCAGAGGATGCAAGCTACCGAGGCTTTAACATGACTGCCGAGCTCGATTCCAACATGGCCGATGCCATCGAAAATCTGCTCGATGGAACTCATACGCCATTCGTTCACTCCGGATTGGTTCGAAGCTCAAACGCCAAGCAGCATTTTACCGCGATCGTGCGACGCCAAGACAACTCAATCGAAGCGGAGTATCGCGGTGAGTCTCGGCAAAACGGTTTTATATCGCGTCTATTCGAATCCGATCGCGAAGCGAGCTTCGGCAGATTTGTCCCTCCCTGTACGGCAGAACTGGAGTATCGGTCTCGACGTCGTATCGAACTGCTCATCGTTGCAAACTTCACTCCGACGCGCGAAGGTAGGTTGAACGTCTATGTGCGATGCTATTTGCCAAACGGACGCTTGCCCGCTTCTTTGAAGTACATGGTGGTAAGGCCCTTCTTTCGCCGAGTGCTAAATCAAGATCGAAAGATATTGCGATTGCAGCAATGGAATGTAGCGCGATTTGGACGACAAGCTTATACTAATTGGACGGCCGATTTGCTGAGGCCTTGGATCGATGCGTGGCTAGCTAACGGAGAGTTCCCTGCGCAGCCAGACGGCCCATGCGAGATTCGATTTCACCTTTAGGTTTTCCGTAACGATCGTACAAGGACCCATCAATGCCTTTGGCAAAATCGCTAGCCCTGTTTCTTCTTTGGCTGCTCGTATGTACATCCGGCAACCTAACACAAGGCTTTTCGCAGGAGGAAAAGCTTGCGACGGTAATCAATCCCGCAACAAACCCGGAAACAGGGATGAGCACGGCCGATATTATTCACGACCAATTGCGGGCACTTCGCGAGGATTTCATTCAAGCGATCAACAGCAAGGACTACGAAGCGATCGTAGGCTTGCTTCACCCGGAAGTGATTTTAACCGCACAAGAGGGCAAGAATCTAAGCCTCATCCGAAGGCAAGATGGCGTTCGAAGGTACTTGGATAGATTGTTGGTCGCGCCAGGGCATGGTATCGAAAGCATGAGGATCACCCCGAGAGTCGACGACCTTTCGGTACTCTACAACGACGATACTGCGGTCGCGTTTGGTAGTTCACAGGATCACTATCGGTTAGTCAACGGTAACGAGTTCGATTTAAAAACACGTTGGAGCGTGACTGCCGTCAAGGAGGGGGATAAATGGTTGCTTGCTAATATTCATGTATCTACCAACTTGTTCGACAATCCGGTTCTGGCAACGTTGTCCAGGATGGCCTTATGGCTTGCTCTCGGCTCTTTCTTCGTTGGATTAGCTGTCGGGTATTTTGTGCTCCGTATGAGAAGTCGGCCGGCGGAACAGACAGTATCCTAAGGTCAATGCACTGCGGTGATTTAGTCGTGCCCCGCGACTAAATTTAGGGAGGAACTGCTTAGCACTATCGCTTGGATTCTAAAAACGCAAGTAGATCCGCAAGGTCCTCTAGCGCTATCTGTTGGTCCAAACCGCTCGGCATAACCGACAGTTTGCTTTCGCTTTGCTCTGCTATTTCCGATTTCTCGATGCGGCAGATCTTGTCCGCTCCACAAAGCAATTCGATATACGCATCGGTTTGCTTTGAGAGCAAGCCGTTGAATACCTCGTCGTGTACGGTTCGAATGCGGATAGGATTATACCCTTGCGCCATTCGCAAGCTTGGGTAAACGATCGCCTCTACCAAATCTCGCCTCGACCGAGTCCGACCGATGGAGCTCAGTTCGGGTCCGAGTCGTCCGCCGACGTATGCGATCTGATGACAACTGCTGCACGCGGCCTTGGCATTGCTGAACACTTGAAAGCCTCGTTTGGCATCGCCCGCTGGCAATCGTGTGAGCCATGCATCCAACGCGTTGGCAATGTCCTCCGGGGGCCGTATTGCTGCTTGCATCATGGCTGCCCACTGTTTTTTGATTTCGTCCGGCCTGCCGTTGACGCTGGCGATGACCTTCTCGACCGCCAACGTTTTGAGTGCAGGCACTTGAGGTAGTTTCTCAAGGAGCTCTTGGTCGATCTGCGGGCTCGCACAACGGAGCAAAGCATCGATAGTGGTTTGCAAATACAACGATGGAACTTGGCCCATCACCGAAATCAAGGCTCGAGCAGAATCGGACGGGATCAGCGAGCGTGCGAGCGCCGCTTCCGCTTGGCTGGCAAGTTTACTCTCCGGTGCAGCCAGTTGTTCCGCGATGACTTTCAGGCATGCGTCGCTGATTGGCACTTTAGGATCTGGGTTCGATGCGAGCGCGGCGAGGGTCACTTCCGGTGATCCGGTAAGTGTCAACTCGGCTCGCTTTCGCAGGGATTTCGCAATCTTAATTCGATCCTCATCCGAAAACTTTGCCTTTCGAATCGAGCTGGCGATCTTGATCAAAACATCGTTGGAAGCGGTTTGGATCCAAGAGGCAAGCGGGCTCGACCACTCCTCGGGCATCTTTTCGCTGGATTGCAAGCAGGCGAGCAGCCAGTCTTGTCGACTCGTTGAAAGCGATGAAGCCATTTGCATCGACTCGCCGACCCTGGTTGTAATTGCCGTGTTTGCACGTCCGCTCTGCACGATCTTGGCTGCGGCAGCGAGCAGCTCTGGATCCTCCTTTTCCCAAGCCGTCTTTAAAAAAGGGATGCATAAATGGATTCCCGCTGGGGTCTTGGTGAGGCATTCCAAAGCCAACGAGCGAAGCCCATCATTGGAGCCCGTCAAAGTGGAAACGAGTCGCGGCAAAAATGAATCTGGAACCTTGCTCAGTTGATTCAACGCAAAAACCGCAACATAGAGTTCGGTCTCCTCGTTCGTTTTGCTCGCGATCGAAATAAGTTTTTCCGCATCGCCGATTTCCATGAGCGCGTAGACGCAAGAATGCATGATCAACCTGTCGCTTCGGAAACGAACCATTGCAGCAAGGAGTGGTTCGACGCAATTGGAATCGCCGACAGCACCCAAAGCTTCCATCGCGCCGCGGACCGTAGCTGGTTTGTTGCTTTTCAAAACTTCTGCGAGCGCTGGTGCGGCTTGTTTCCAACGATTCAAGCCGACGATGCTCGCGGCTGTTTGCTGGATACTCGCATCGGGATCGGCCAGCAACGCCAGTATGCACTTCCGCAACTCCATTGGATCGGGCGATGCGGTGATCGCAGCAGCCAATTGCCAAATCGCTTTCTTGCGCAAAGCGGCATCCGCCGTTTTGTCGCTCGCGATTTCAATCGCTTGCTCGACCGAAGCGACTTTTGCTTGGCGTTTACCGTCCTTGCGAGCGATAGACTGCAATCGATAGATTCCCCCCATGGCGACTTTCTGATCGCTAGCCGAACTTGGGCAACACAGGTCGTACCATCCACCGGTGTCGAACACGAGCAAACTGCCATCGGGCTCCTCCAGGATGTCTACTGGGTGAAAGTCGACGCGGTCGGCGGAAAGTAGATCTCGGTTCTCTGTTTCAAAACTAGCGCCGCTCGGAATAAGTCGATGGATGCCGATCTTGTGCAGATTGAATTGAGAGGTAACCAAGAAACCATTTCGTGGCTCAGATCCATCGGCGGGTTTGAACCAGTTTGTTGCGTCCGCAATCGCGTTGGACTCGAGATAGCTAATACTTGCCGGTGCCGCAGGTCCCAAATTTGCGATCGGCTGCAGAAGCGGTCCTGTCGACCAATGGGTATCGAGCAGTTGTTGGTACTTTCCAAAAACGCCTCCGCGTGGTGCATGGCCAATTCCATCTCGCAATCCGTTGCCGGGGTGATGCATAAACGTTGAACAGAATATCCGTTCCCCTTCGGGCGTGAAGGTGAGATCAGAAGGGTTATCCATTCCACCTGTCATCAGGCGTTCGATCGGGCCGCCGCTTGGATGCCTGCGATAGATATGAGCCGCCTTCGATGGCTTGCTTGGTTCCAGATTGGATGGGTTGCGGTCGAGCAGCGGGTGCTTCTGTTCCGCAAAGGCCCCTTTGGTCCAATACACCCATCCATCCGGCCCCATCATGGGTCCATGCAAATCGTTGGCACAGCCCGTAATCGTAGCCGCGTCGAACCAGACATCCTTTGACTCAAAGAATCCATCGTTATCTTTA
>JBBRGW010000352.1:0-4789 GCA_038223525.1 Pirellulales bacterium | reverse complement strand
TTTCCGCTTGCCAGCTCCTCAATGCAACTTTGCGAGGTACTGGCGCTGGCTTCGGGGGCGCCGCTGGAGCGTTGGCATAGTGGACCGTTGGCGGAATGGCCGACGCGGGTGAACTGCAAACGGGTTGCGGGCTCCGAGCATACTGAGCCTGGGCTGGCATCGGTTGCGATGGTAGCGGCTTGTTAGCTCCTCCCAAGAGATACCAAACGACATAGTAGCAAATGTAGACTCCTAGGAACAAGAACATCAACGGAGCGATCAATGCCGAATTCATCACTAAGAAGACAATCGACAAAGCAATCGCAACACCGCGACCACCTGGCGGTAGGTTACGGAAAAAGTTTTGCGCTTCGCCGACCGCTTGATGAATAGCTCTAGCGACTGGTTCTCGGTACAAGTGCTCCGCCATGGTCGGTCTGTTCCCACCATTGCGGTATTTCCATGGATCTGAATTGAGTTTGGCCGGGGAAGCGACGGTCTCGTCGAAGTTGCCAATAGGTCTCGCAATCGGAATCGGGTTGGCTGCTGCGGTGCGAACAGGCTGCATGACAGGAGGGGAATTCACCTCGATCGCGTTGGTGACTTTGACCGCAAGTCCGCTCGCATCCAATCCCCATCCAAGCGCCGTGAGCATCTCTCGGCAATCGCGAAAACGAGCCGCAGGGTTCTTGGCCAAAGACTTCTGAATCACATAACCAAAGGGTTGCGGAACCAGGGATAAATCAGGATCAGCGGTCAAGTGCTTTAGAATGATCTCTTGACTGCTCTCTCCGTCAAATGGGACGTTTCCAGTTAGCAACTCATAGAGAATGATCCCCAAGGAGTAGATGTCGATCTCTTTGCCGTACTCCCCTTTGCCGATCTCGGGGGCCATGTAATGAAACGTTCCAACGCTCTCGGTTTGGCCACCGCGGCGCGAGGCGCTGATGTACTTCGATAGACCGTAGTCTCCGATTTTGATCAGACCGCCATCGATAAAAACATTAGCGGGCTTCAGATCTCGGTGCACGATCCCTTGATCGTGCAGGTATGCGACCCCAGCAGCTAGTTGTGCAAACCACTGCATGGTCTCGGCAGGAGACATCCCTTGGCTGGCTTTGTCCATCAAATCGCGGAGCGAATCACCATCAATAAACTCCATCACGATCCATCCCTGTTCGATCTTGTCGAACTTGATGTCATAGATCGAGACGAGATTGGGATGGCGAAGATTGAGGCAGTGCCGAACACCGCGGACTTCTACCTCAAGATTTTTTTGGATGCGTTTGAGTGCGACTTCCTTGCCGGAATCGCTTTCTGCGAAGTACACTTCGCCGAAGCCGCCCGATCCGACCCCTCGCTTGATTTTGTAACCATCGAGTGGAGTGTCGCCGCTGCCGTATTGGAATTTCATCGAAACACCGATGGGTTCTGATCTACTAAGTTCATTGGATTGGTTGCCAAGGGGCGTGCCCTCGGCGGTTTCAATGGCTAAAAGTTCTGTGGGACGGCGTCGAAGCATAGTAAACATTATGTTGTCTCCGTCACCTTTTCTGCAAACACAGTCGCATTTGTCTGCTGCGATTCTATGGACATGGTTAGTTTACTCTGGGTTGAATTTCGTTTCTGCCCGTAAAAGCTTGGCCGCATTATTCGAGCGTCATTGAAATTTCGTCGCCCCGAATCCTCTGGCCTTGAACCAAAGGAAATGGGGCGCGAACCAGCTTTCCGTCGACTTGTACATTCGCTTGCTCGCTAACACGGCACATCCACTCCTTGCCATTACGAAAAAGCACCACTTTCGTTGTCCAATCCGGGCAGACCACGTGCGAGTTCAATTCGGGGCCTAGCACACAGGATTCACCCATTAGCAAAGCCGCAGAGAGTAACGGCTGCCATCGAGTATGGCCGACCAACTCCAATCGGGCCGAACCGCTCAATTGGGTAGGCTTGACATAACGCAACTCAATACGAGATCCTAATGTAATGATAGAGCCATCGAAAAGTGCAACCGCTCTATCTATCTCGACGCCGTTGACATGCACTGACTGCAGCGGTTGGATTAAATGATCTTCGCCATGCCGCCGAATCACTGCCGATCGTCTACTCAGGTCTCCTCGGATCGCCAGATCGACCTGGTTTCCGGGGAACGCTTGTCCGATCGTCGTTTCCGTAGCATCGCAAATCGCGTAGCTTCCAACGCCATCGATCCAAAGGATTTTCGGTTGAGCCATGGCGATCGTCGGGCCGGAGGAGGAAACGGGTCTTGCGAGATGGCTCATCATACTATCATCCTCTCGTTTTGACCCCAGTAAAAAAGAACCGCAAGCGAACCGAAGTTCGCTTGCGTAAAAATTCAGCCCTTTAAAAAAAACTATCGGTTGTCGACCAATGACTTCACTTCTGCGACACCGCGATCGAAGTAAAGCGAAATCTGATCAACCAGGTCCGAGGGAGCGGAATCTTCAGTAACGGGGATCCCGACAGTCATATCGGAGACGTCTGCCAATCGTTCCTCAACGTCGATGCGTGTACCGATGTCAGCAACTATTTGGCGGACGGAACTCACTCGACTATCGTTGACCGAGAACCTGTTGCTGGTCTTGGCGACATCCACCATCGTAAGGCGAGCTTGCAGATTTTCTACAGCAATTTCGAGTTCGCGTTTGTTGGCCAGCATCTCGTCCAATTTGCGGCGAGCTCCTTCAAGGTTTCTTTCTCGAGCGGCCAAAATCTTTTCGACTTTGTCAGCTGTCGCTTCTTGCGTTTGATAGTTCTTGAATCGGCTGGACAAGTCCTTCTTGACCGAATCCATGTCCCAGTTCTTGCCACCGTATTGAACGAACTTAACTCCGCTCTGGACGTCGTCCTTGAGTTTCAGAATGGCCTGTTTGGATTTGGCAAGAAGTTCATTCTTTGCAAGCACTTCGCGTTGCAGTCGTGCTACTTCCACTTCTTCGCGTGCAATGACTTTGAGGTTGTTTGCGATATCTGGCTTCAAGTCCCGAATTTGGTCGCGTGCGTTGCTAATTTGGACATCCAGCGGAATCTGTTCCTTGATCGATTCTTGAAGACTGTGATAGCCGGTTTTCATGTAGCTAATACCCGACACACCAAAAAGGAGCGCGCCTGAACCAACAACAATTGCAGATCCTAACAAAACTTTCTTAAGCATGGTATTTCCCCCAAAAGCTGATGAAACAGAGACGGGAAACCCCCGCTCTGCCGCTCCCATTCATCACGCCGTTTTCAAAGCTAGCTTGCCCTTTGCAAACCAACAAACCATTGAAAACCGACCGAATATGAGGGGCACGGACATGAAGAGATTCGAGAAGCCCCGGAGAATCTTGGAAGTTTTTTCCTTTTTTGCGTAACGTGATGAAACGTCTCCATTTGTTGGTCTAGGCGGTATTTCGCCGCGAGAAGCAATCTTGACTCAAAGTCGCAATTTTCTTAATTCCCAACGGCTTGGAAACAAATACGGATTCCCTTTCAGTGTCATGATGCCGTTCCCCAAATTGCCAAAAACCCAAAAGACAGCGCCTGCGAGAAGCTTGAGATGGGTCTGCTGCGCCATGGCTTGCATCGCAATGGCTGGCTGCCGGCAACGCGCCTACACGGAGCTTTATGTCGAAAATATGGCCAGCGAGGTCCGGATGCTCGAAGACCGTATCTGGGAATACGATGCTGCATATCGGGAAAAGGACGCTGAATATGAATGGCTCAAACAACAGGTCGCGACTTTAAAGAAAAAGAATGCGGAACTGGCCAAAAAAACCACTTCCAAACTTGAGGGTAGCTCGTTGCCAATGAGCCCCACTCGCCCCCTCAATCTGCGACCTAATCCACTGGAGTCCACCGAAGCTAAACCCAACGATCCGGCTTCGATCCCTGGTAGTCGATATGACGTTCCATCGGTCCTAACGCCTGAAACCTTGGAAAGCCCGCCGCCTATCGTCTCCAAAACTCCTGTCGCGCCTCCGCAAAGCAACAGGGGCGTCACCCCGAGCGTCGAAGACCTTATGCCACCCGGGGGCAACTCATCGCAATCGCCCCCTCCGATCCCAGAAAATCTCAATCGCCCCTTAGAGCAACCGCGAGCTTCTAATGGAATTCGACTCCCTAGAAAGAACTCGAACCTCCCTGACATAAACAGTTTAAACACAGAAGTTGCAATGCCCGAGTCGATGGTGAGATCCGCAGAGCAACCGAGGCTGATGACGGCTCCCGAACCGCAGCAAGATTTCGTGCCCAACTCGAACCCCTCCCAAAATTTTTCCCAGCCAACTACGGTCCCTTCGCTGTTTCCCGTATTGCAACGAAGACTGCCAAAAATCAACGATGGCAATCCTCAAGGAGCGATCCAAGGCGGTAAGATTCGATTGCCTGAAGGATCGAAGGTGCAGTTCGCGTCGGCATCCGAGCCCTTTGCTGGCCCTGATTCGAAAAAAGTAATTGACCAAAGGATTGTCGAAATCGCGTTCCACCCAACCATGTGCCGCGGCCATAACTTCGACGACAAGCCGGGTGATGACGGCCTCTATTTGGTTGTAACACCCATCAATGCGAATGCGGAAGTCATCAATCAAACGGGGACACTTACGGTCATTGTCGAGGATCCTACGGAGTCCAAAGACAACGCTCGCGTCGGGGCCTGGGAGTTTACACCCGAACAACTTTCCGAGCTGCTAGAACCCATCGGGACTGCGCAAGGATTTCACTTGAGTCTACCCTGGCAGTCGACGCTCCCAAAAGGCAAAGTGGTTTCCGTTTATCTGCTGTTTGTCGATGCAAACGGAAAGAAGATGCC
>JBBRGW010000351.1:0-4813 GCA_038223525.1 Pirellulales bacterium | reverse complement strand
CGTTGCGTCAAATGCAGGATACAGACCTGGTTCGGGTCAAACTGTTCAGCACGCGGTGTACGAGGCATAAGCGATCTCCTTTGGTTGCAAGTATAGCAAACTCAAAAGCCCTGTCAAGGCAGGTGCCAGGCACCTGCTAAGTGTCGGGACAGATGACTGGCCCCGTCTTTTAACGCCTCCTTGGCATGTGCCGGAGCCTGTGGAATCGCGATGCGGCCTCCTCTTAGAAACCTTCAATGCGAATGAGACTAATCCAGAGAACAAATGCTACTAGTGAGGCGATGTACGATGCAATGCTTAGACATGTTACCATTGTGTTGGTGGAACTGTACTGCATCTGCATCGCCAGTGCGAGCAAAATGCAAAACCAAGCTAATACCCTATAAAATCTCTTCATCCCGTTTTTTTCTCGATGGGCATTTGCATGCGATTCCCTAGGTGCTGTCAAGTATCTAACGTTCGTCCTGAATTCCCATTTCCTTCAGTAAATGCTTCGCTTCGTACACAATGCCCGTGATCCATAGTACGTAACGAATGTCGACTCCGATCGAACGGCTGTAACTTTCGTTCCACGCAAAGTCGTTGATCGTCGCTTCGAATGTGCGATCGAAATTCACTCCCACCAACTCCCCTTTGGAATTAAATACCGGACTTCCCGAATTGCCACCAGTCGTGTCGGTGTTGTACAAAATGGCCACTGGAACTTGGCCGAGTTTCGGGTGCAGGAATCGACCGAAGTCCTTTGCGTTGTAACGATCGATGACAGCATTGGGCGTGATAAAAGGTTCTATGCCAGTCGTCTTGTCGATTATCCCCTTGAGCGTTGACACGGGCGTTTTCTGAACTGCGTCAGCAGGTGAGTACCCGCGCACATGCCCGTAAGTGATCCGAAGTGTCGCGTTTGCATCGGGAACAAACTGCGTGGGTTCGTATGCCTGCTTCGCTGCCATTAGTGTTCCATACAATTGGCCCAATCGACCGTCGCGCTCTTTGTCTAAATCGCGAAGTGAACGATAAGTCGGATAAAGCTGCAGCATCCATTTAAGAATCGGATCGTTGGTCGACTCCAGTTCTGCAGGGGACTTCTTCAGGCACTCAACAACAAAATCAACATCCCCTAATCGCGTAGTCCCAATCAGCGATTCGGCACGCTTGGTATAAGTAAGATTGTCATCCAAAAGGATCGACAGAGGTGCGATGCCTCGAGCTCCATTAATCTTGCTCAAGCGTTCGAGCATCCCAGCCAACAGGATCGAATCCGTAGGCGCATGCCAATCGGCCACATCCATTTTCAACTGCTGAACCGTAAGGTCCCAATTTCGATTCATGTAAGGAGTTTCTCGCTCGAGGTCCTCCTTGGCACGTTCGAAGGCAGCGTCCACAATCGTATGCGCAAACGAAAATGCACGGCAGGCAGTTCTCAATTCTCTCAAGTGGATTTCGAGAGGCCCCTTTACTGTCATCTCGTCGTAGACGGCCGCGATATCCTTGAGGAGTGAACCGTATTTTTCGCGTCGACCCGGATCCGATTGCACAAACGTATTGAACCCCGCCTCTGCCTTTTCGCGAGTGGCAACGATGTTAACCCGGCGCAGACCAAGCAATTGACCTCGCGAACGTTTTTCAACATTAGCTAGTCCCTTGGTTCGCGTCGCATGCTTGATCGCAACCGCGCGATCGGTTGCGCCTGCTTTGTCCATTTCTGCAATTTGCCAAGCGTATAGCTCCACAATTGCGGGTAGCCGAACATCTTGTTCAAACTGAAAGTAACTAGCTGTTTTCTGACGAACCGTTCTGCCTGGATACCCTAGCAAGAATACAAAGTCCTCCTCGTTTGCTCCCTGAGGAGACACTTTGATCACTCGCTTGGGGTGATACGGTACATTGTTGGGGGAGTAATCTGCAGAGGTGCCATCGGGTGCAGTGTAGGCTCGCATAAACGAAAAGTCTCCTGTATGACGCGGCCACTCCCAATTGTCCGCTTCACCGCCGAATGCTCCTACCGACACGGGGGGGGCAAACACCAGCCGAATGTCCTTGAGGTAGGTATATAAAAACAGCACGTAAGTCTTACCGGCAAACATCTCGGCGACTTCCACTCGCAAGCCCTTGTTTTCTTTCTCACTCGCCAGTTCAATCTCCTTGCGTCGCTTGTCGATCGCCTTGGTCCGTTCTAGAAATGTCATCTGATCGGTTACGACGGACAGAACGTGTTCTGATACATCCTTGTATCCTTCGGTAATGCGAACGGTGTAGTTCGGTGCGGGAACTTCTTCGCCTCGCAACTTGGCAATGAATCCCTCGGTTAATAAATCGCGTTTCGAAGTGCTCGCTTTTTGGATTGCATCAAACGCACAGTGATGGTTAGTGATGATCAAACCGTCGCTGGACACAAACGAACCTGTGCAACCATTGACGCGGCAAATTCCATCGACCAGTGAAATCTGCCCCGGATTGAAAAGCTCCTTGGACGTAAGCTCCATCCCCTTTTCCGACAGTTTCAGTCGATCCAATTCGCTAATTGGATACATCCCTTCATCGCTCCAAACGCGATTGCAAGCGAGATAGCAGACAATGATGACTAGCGCAATCGTCCAGCGAAGCATGGGAAACCTTTAAGTGTCAAAAACGAAATCGAAACGAAACCAGCGAAATGCATTATAGCAATCATCGCATGCACTGATGTTCGCCTATCTCAGATCATACCCATGTTGAACCGATCGCAGATCGCGGGAGGTTCAGAGGCTTTATTCATAGTACCAGCACACTCCATGCAGCGACTTCCGCCGCTGCGCGGGTTAAGCATTAAGCAGGAAGCATTTGTCTGCACGCCAGGAGTACTTCGCAACCCGTTTGATCAGCGATCGAAGTCGACCGGTTGAGTCGATGGCGGCGGCAAAGTCGACGTCTGGCGGTGCTGCAAAGTTCAACTCCGACTGATTCACTTGCTTCCCTTGTTCAAAATGCAAAAGCGCCTCGTCACTTGGAGTCGCTTGTGGCCAATGTTGGATGCCTGTTCGAGCCGAGAGCAGGTTCGTTTCGATATTCTCTTGACTTGTCAGCGATTCAATATCGCAACTGCTCTCAAGTTCAAACGGGCCAATTGCAGTGCGAACGAGTTGCGTCATGACGGCATCAGAACCAAGCGTACGCGCGATGTCGCGACCGAGCGAGCGAACGTAAGTCCCAGTGCCACAGGTCATCTTAAGCTCGAAAAACGGATACTCAAAAGAAGTTACCTCGAGCGATTCAATCAAAACCTTTCGGGACGGCATATCGAATTCCTTTCCTTCGCGAGCAAGTTCATGAGCACGTTTTCCACCAATCCAAATAGCTGAGTATTTGGGCGGAGATTGGTCGATGTTGCCAAGAAAGTTTGGCAGCTGCTCTACGATGTCGTCACGACTCAACATGGGTGCTGACTCGATAGGAATAAGCGGTGTTTCGCAATCGGTCGATTCGCTGGTAACGCCCAATTGGAATGTCCCGATGTACTGTTTAGACAAAGTATGCACAGCATCGGTTAGTCGAACTGCTTGGCCAATCAATACCAGCAGTACGCCGCTGGCCAAAGGATCTAGGGTTCCTGCGTGCCCTACTTTTTCGGGGCGCATCAAACGCTGGATGGAGTTCACGCAATCGCGACTCGTTGGCCCCTTGGGCTTTCGCAAATTCAAAATACCGAACATGGAGAGACTGCGTTGAGTTTGCGGATTGTGTTGTCAATGTACTGCTCACAAAATCTTCCCAGCGGTTTTGCTACCTTTTTGCCGAAGATATGAGGTGGAGCATTGTAACCATCAGAGCCTTCAAGAGTAGCATGTAATGGAAATTCAACGGTCGGTACGATGGGATGTCGCTGCGGTGATCATGTTTTCAGCTTCAGCCTTGCTTTGGCTATCGCTTTTAACACATGACGCCTCTGACAACCTCGGCGAGTTTTCCGGGGTGGTCGGAGCGATTTATCGACCGATGCCTCCGGCCTATCGAAATCCACCCAGTCTCGAGATTCAAAACGCTTGCGGGTACCTAGGAGCGATTGCCAGCGATGTCCTGATGCAAGCGACAGGGATCGGCAGTTATTTGGTCGCGATGCTACTATGCCTCTCAGGTGTTGTCATGCTAAGGCAAGAACCATGGGCATCGCCGCTGGGGCGAAGCGTCGGTTGGACCCTGATATTGGTCGCTATCTGCTGCATGCCGACGCGATTTAAGATGATCCCTCAGATCTCCGTTCCGGTTGGCGCGGGCGGCTACCTTGGTGCGCTATGCAACACGTGGATGACAAAACACTTGGCGGACCTTGGCGCCTCGATCTTGGTTCTAAGTGTGTTTGTCGGCGGTTTGCTTTTGAGTACCGAATACGCTTTGCTTAGGTACTTTGGCTTTGCTGCCAACGGAGGACTGATTGCGATCAAGTACTTTCGTATCCCCAATTGGTCGTTGAGAAGACGGGACGAATTGACTTC
Organism: Pirellulales bacterium; assembly: GCA_038223525.1. GTDB lineage: Bacteria > Planctomycetota > Planctomycetia > Pirellulales > Pirellulaceae > JBKCUI01. The sequence continues at coordinate 344 of JBBRGW010000351.1, read as the reverse complement.
AGGTACCTTTTCACCCTCTCGGTCCGACCTGCCCAAGAGCGTTACACTCAGGCAAAACCCGACCACGCTATCGACCAACAACCTAGGTCAATTGAGCTCGCAAACCGCTTATCCCTCATCGGTTGTGCATGCCGCGCCACTGGCAGGCATTTCCGCATTGGACGGTACATCGGCTAATTCAGGTGGAACAGGTCCGGCCATTCGTATTGGTCGTCGTGCAGAAACCAGTTTGACGGCAGAGGATTTAGCGTCGCAATCGCGATCTGTCGGTCGAACCGATCTAACCTTTCCCAAAGCCAAAAGCCCATCCACTCTCGCCTCCATCGCAGGCGCCTTCTTTGGAA
>JBBRGW010000350.1:0-4829 GCA_038223525.1 Pirellulales bacterium | reverse complement strand
TCAAGCCCGTTACATGTATGATGCCTTTGGCAACATCGTCAGCGGATCTAGTTCAGCAAGTACGCTGCTTCGGTTTACGGGTGAGCCAAACTCTGAACTAACGGGCCTGGGATACCTCCGTGCTCGGCAGTACGACGCAACGACCGGTAGATTCGTGAGTGCTGATCCATTCATCGGGGTACTGGGCAATGCCTTAAGCCGACACCGCTACCAGTACGCCGATTTGGATGCGGTTAATAGAACGGATCCGACGGGAAGAATAACAGTTGCGGAGCTCCAAGCAGCCGCAACAATCTCAACTTACATTTCGATCTCGACGTCTGTTCTGTCGATTACCGCATCGTTTGCAGGCTTCACCCGCGTAGCAGATACATTGAATTACATTTCAATTGCTACGGGCATAGCGACAGGGGCTTTTTCTTTTGGTGCTAGTCGTCTTGCCGTCAGGCTTGTTGCACAGGAAGCAGCGAGTGCCACTGCTGCGAATCTTGCAGCAAATGTAGCCGTGAATGCTGCCATAGAAGGAAGATTGATTGTACAGAAAACGGCGAATGAAATCGTAGGCAGTGTTACAAACACGCTTATAAGAGAATCAAGTATTGGCACGACAACTTTCAGAAGAATACTCGCACAGGAGGCATCAAACCTTACGGAAAGATTAGGTTTTTCGAAATTGATAGTGACGCCTGAACTTCAAAACTATTTTCGCTCACAAGCTACCGAAAAAATTAGAGCGTTGATTGCGATTTCACAAAACCCAGCAAACAAAGCTGCATTGACGTCATTACTCGATGAAATTCGCTATTTCACTATACCTGTAAAGGTGCTGTAACATCTAGATTCACACGGTGGAGCTTGCGAAGTACAATGATTCCAGGGCTTTCGCAGGCTATTCAACCGAACCGTTCGGTTTGAAATTGAAATTCATCGCCAGTGAGGGTAAGTTATCAGGTCTGCAGTCACCAAGCTGTCCCCCTCCTCCCGCTGCCTACCTACCAAACTGTTCCGCTAACCGGCGTGGAAGTATCATGCGTTTGTTCGTCTTTATTGGCTCCATGCTGGCCTCGTCTTTCGGAGCTTATACGCAACGGACTGTTGCACAGGAACCCGCGGAATCGCCCCTGCAATTGGAGTTTTTTGAGGCGAAGATTCGTCCGATTCTCGTTCAGCATTGCTACGAATGCCACTCTGCGGATTCTAAAAACGTCAAGGGTGGATTGCTGCTCGATTCGCGCGCTGCAACGCTCAAGGGTGGAGACTCAGGACCAGCCGTCATTTCAAAAAATATAGCGGACAGTTTACTGGTAAGCGCGATCAAGCATGAATCGTTGGAAATGCCCCCCAAGGGTAAGCTTCCCGATGCTGTGATTGCCGACTTCGTCGCTTGGGTCGAAATGGGAGCACCCGATCCTCGCAACGGTGAGTCCGCTACAGCGAGCAAAATCAACTTCGAGGAGGGTCGCAAGTTTTGGTCGTTTCAACCCATTGTTGAACCCGAGCTCCCCAAAGTACAGCGGACCGACTGGTCACGAAACGACATCGACTTTTTTACATTGGCGAAAATGGAAGAGCTTGGATTGCAGCCGGTATCGCCGGCGGGAAAAGGGGAATGGATTCGGCGGGCGACATTCGATCTGATCGGGCTCCCACCGACGCCAGAAGAAGTGAAGGCCTTCGTTCAAGACGAATCGGAAAATGCAAATGATAAGGTCATCGATCGGTTGTTGGCTTCGAAGCATTACGGTGAGCGGTGGGGGCGCTACTGGTTGGACGTCGCTCGCTATGCTGAGGATCAAGCTCATACGTTTGCGGTCGAACCGAATAGCAACGGGTATCGGTATCGCGACTGGGTAGTCTCTGCTTTTAATTCGGACATGTCGTACAAACAATTTGTGAAGATGCAGATTGCTGGCGATTTTGTAGACGTTGATTCAAATCGTCCGTATGACCATTTGGTCGCCCTCGGCTACTTCGGCCTCGGGGCACAATACTACAAGAATAGCGATGCCGCAAAGGCCGCGGCCGATGAGCTTGATGACCGCGTGGATACATTAACCCGAGGCTTTCTTGGACTTACGGTCTCCTGCGCACGTTGCCATGATCATAAATTTGATCCGATCCCCACGCAGGACTACTATTCGTTGGCAGGGGTATTCAATAGCTCGAAACTCCACAACGCACCGCTCTGCAAACCCGATGATGTCGCTGAGTACAACGCTGGCCAAAAGAAGGTTAAGTCAGCCGAGGAGGTGGTTAAGTCATTCCTGGGCAATGAAAAATCGAACGCTGCCGAAACGCATGTGAGCGATATTGCCAAAACCATGCTGGCTGTGTGGCGCTATCAAGTTGCAGCAGAAAGCGAGCAACCGATCAGCGTCGCCGACCTTGCAATGCAGACAGACTTGAATGAATTCCTGCTCCAACGCTGGATCCGCTTTCTGGACGCAAAGGAAAAAGGGAAGGTGGAAGCCTTAGCCCCATGGTTTGCTTTGGAGCGAAAGAAAAGCGTGATGCTGGACGAGGTTGCCAAGATTGCCCAAGAATTTCAACTCCGCTTGCAGGCATTACTCAAAGCCCGGGATGAAATGGCGACCGAGAACCTGGTTGCAATCCAACCCAATGAAAGTCGCAAGGCAGGTCACCCTCGATTCGTGACACCGATTGTTACCAAGATCCGACCGACCGCAGGCATCGATGTAGATATTCGTAATGCGACCCAACTTTTTCTGGTGGTTTCGGATGCTGGTAATGGCAATAGTTGCGATCACTCCGATTGGCTTGAACCTCGGTTGGTCGGGCCGGCAGGCGAGTTAAAACTCACCGATCTAAAATGGAAGGCGCTCGAGGGGTTTGGTGGAGCTCGAATTGATCGCAACTACGAGGGCAAGCGGATTCGCGTCGGCGGCAAAAAGTATGCCTATGCGATTGGTACTCATGCGCCCTCGACAATCGTTTACGATCTGCCGGCGGGTTACGATCGATTCAAAGCCATTGGTGGTTTGGATAATAGTGGCTCGGACCAAGGTGACTGTGGCGGGCAAGCAAGTATTCAATTCAGAGTCTATACCGAAATGCCCATCGAAATGCCCATCGAAATGCCCGTCGAAATGCCCGTCGAAATGCCCTTCGAAGGTTCTGGTGAAATACCCGGTGAAACAAATGGCAAAGCATCTCTCGGTGGTGATGAAAATTTGCTCACTAAGGTTTTCGGCAAACAGGGCCCGCTGGATGTCCAAGACGATAACCTAGAAAAGTTTCTAACAGGAGAAAAGCAGGACCAGCTCGCGCAGTTGCGATCCCAAGTGGAGTCTGCAAAGAAGACCGCACCTGGCATGTATCCAATCGCCCATGCTTATGCGGAAGCAAACGTAGCCGACATGAAAGTGTTTGTTCGTGGCAATCCCGCCAATCAACGCGAGCTCGCGCCCAGGCGATTCTTAACGATACTTTCTGATAAAGATCAACCAAACTTTAAGGATGGCAGCGGGCGCCGCGAACTGGCTGAGGCCATTGCGAACGACGGCAATCCCTTGACGGCTCGCGTGATGGTCAATCGCATTTGGCAGCATCATTTCGGTCGCGGAATCGTGGGGACGCCGAGCAACTTCGGCAAGCAGGGCGATGCTCCCACGCATCCGGAATTGCTCGACTATCTCACTTCCCGATTTATAAAGTCAGGATGGTCCGTCAAATCGTTGCATCGCGAGATCATGCTTTCGGCGACTTATCGGCTGAGCACCGCGTTTCATGAATTCAATGCCAACATCGATGGAGACAATAGGTATCTGTGGAGAATGAGCCGACAGCGATTGGATGTAGAAGCGTGGCGAGATGCGTTGCTCAGTGTAGCTGGTAGTCTTGACTCTACTCTTGGTGGTCCATCCACTAAGCTCGCTGAGCCCAACAACCGTCGACGAACGATTTATGCGATGGTCAGCCGGCATGAGCTCGATAGCCTACTGCGCCTATTTGACTTTCCAGACGCCAACATTACCAGCGAGAAGCGGAGTGAGACGACCGTACCGCAGCAACAGCTATTCGTTTTGAACAGCCCGTTCATGTTGGCCCAGGCCAAAGCGTTCTCCATTCGAGTGCACAAAGAGGCGGGTGACAACGAGGAAGCTCGTATCCAACGCGCTTTTCAACTCGCCTACAGCCGGTCAGCCAGCGAAGTCGAACTTGGGCTAGGTTTAGCGTATCTCGCTAGCGAAGCAGATAAAAAAACCGCACTCACTCGTTGGGAGTTGTATGCGCAAGTGTTGCTGAGCGGCAACGAATTCATGTATCTGGACTAGGAATTAAGAAAAGATGGATCCATCACAATACTTGAGCATTTCCCGCCGTGAGTCCTTGCAACAAATGGGAACCGGTCTGGGAGTTCTCGGGCTAGCTGGCATTCTGGCCCAGGATGGCTCGTTGGCACTTGCCTCGGATCAGGAATCGAACAACCCGATGGCATCCAAAGTGGCGCACTTTGCTCCACGAGCCAAACATATCATTCATTTGTTCATGAACGGCGGACCATCCCAGGTGGACACGTTCGACCCAAAGCCTGCACTCGAAAAATATAACGGGCAGCGTCCACCCAACGCGGAACTTAAGACGGAACGCAAGACAGGCGGATTGCTGATGTCGCCGTTTAAGTTTCGCAAGTACGGCGAATCAGGGATCGAGGTCAGCGACCTCTTTCCGCATGTCGGATCCTGCATTGATGACATCTGTGTTATTCGCTCGATGCATACCAACATCCCCAATCATGAACCCTCGCTGTTGATGATGAACAGCGGCGAAACCCAGCCGACGCGACCTGCGTTGGGCTCTTGGTTGCT
>JBBRGW010000349.1:0-4837 GCA_038223525.1 Pirellulales bacterium | reverse complement strand
CCACTAACCACTAGCCCTACCTCATCATCCCCATCGCTTTCCGCATCATCGTGAGGCATTCCAATCGATACGGATCGCCGCCTGCTGCGCTGGTTGCTCGTTCCAGCATATCCGACCAGTTCGCGTTTGGCGCCATCTCGCTGCGACGCAGGAGGAGACCAAATTCAGCCACTGCTGTCACCCATCTCATATCGCGATCGAGTAACGGACTATCGTTGCTGGCGTTGTCTTTGAGCACGAACTCTTGCAGTGTGCTTTCGCTCCCTTCAGGCTCTTTGAAACGCACTCGGAGGGTCAACAACTCCGTCGCGTTTTCGACCGTTGCTGGCGCCTCGATCTTGGGTTCAGCTTTCTTTGCGTATTTGGAGACTTCACCGTCGAATAAGTTCTTGGCACCGAACCATTTGCCGGCCGGGATCACTTCGTAGAGAGCCGTCACGCGGTGACCAGCTCCGATTTCGCCCGCGTCCTTCTTGTCGTCGCTGAAGTCCTTGTTTGCAAGACGTCGGTCTTCGTAACCGATCAAACGATAGCCGGCGATTTTGGACGGATTGAAGTCCACTTGGATTTTTACGTCCTTTGCAACCGTTACCAACGTACCACCGAGTTGCTCGACCATCATGCGTCGCCCTTCGAGTTCGTTGTCGATCATGCCATAGACACCGTTCCCTTTATTGGAAATCTTCTCCATCATCGTATCGTTGTAGTTGCCAGCGCCGAAGCCTAAACAAGTAAGGAATACATTGCTCTTGGCGTTCTCTTGCATCATGGCCACCAACGCCTCATCGCCGGTCACCCCAACATTGAAGTCACCATCGGTGCACAGCACAACGCGGTTGGCACCCCCTGGAACGAAATGCTCTTTGGCAATCGAGTAGGCCAACTGGATTCCTTGTCCGCCATTGGTGGAACCACCTGCTTGTAAATGGTCCAAGGCAGAGAGTATTCGCTGCTTGTCAATGCCGCAGGTGCTTGGCAAAACGCAACCGGCTGCACCCGCGTAGACCACGATAGCCACTCGATCGTTTTCGGTGAGTTGGTTCACCATCATCGCCAGCGACTTTTTTACCAAGGGCAACTTGTTCGGCTCGTTCATCGAACCAGAGACATCAAGTAAAAATACGATGTTGGCTTTCACGCGTGCCTCGGTATCGATTTTCTTGGCTTGCAGTCCGACGCGAACCAATTGGTGTTCCGGATTCCAAGGGCATCGGTCGACGATCATGTGCGAAGCAAAGGGACGACCATCTTGCGGGCCGGCGTATTCGTACTGGAAGTAGTTAACCATCTCTTCGATCCGAACCATGCTCGGACTGGGCAGTCGGTTCCCTTCGATGAGCGTCTGCCGAATCTTGCTATAGGAAGCGGTATCGACATCGATGGAGAAAGTCGAAAGCGGGGCTTTTTGTGTTTCAACGAAGGGTGTTTCGACGATCTTTTCAAAGCGATCGGCCCCAGCGTTATCGGGTGCGATTCGATTGTAGTCTCTTATGTTTTTTTGGAGCTCGACGGGTAGATCTGACAAGCGATCACTGTTTAGGCCCGGTTTTTTTTCCGCCAATTCGTTGTCGGCCCTAGCCAAATTGGTACTCAAATTCGCGGCAGCTTTTTGACGACCTTCTCTGAAACGCGGAACGAGCCCATCAGCTGTTCCATAACCACCGGCCGATCCGATCGCAACGGCCGGCGCACCGGGCGCACCGGAGTCAGGCGCACCGAAGGCAGGAGTCACGCCGAAATTATTTCGAACTGCGATGTCTAAATCCGTTGTGAATGCGGGAGCTCCTTCGGCTCGCCCGGTTTCCATTTCCTTTCCGCCAACAGCACTGCCTAACCCACGCAATGAACCACCACCATAACCACCAGCTGAACCACCACCGGATGCGCCACCCATTCCTCCTGAAGAGCTGCCCAGATGGGTCGCTCCGCGCTCGCTAGCCTTTTTATCGCCAGATTGCTTATCGCCAGCTTGTTTATCGCCAGGACTCTTTTCAACGCTATTGAAATGATCGACCCATTTCTCCTCTTTGCTTTCGCGCTTAGCGCCTTCTTCTTCGGAGCGGCGTTGGATTTTCGCATTGTTATAGAGTGCTTCCTGAATAGAGTTGTCAGGCATGATCTCCCGTACCTTTTTGGATACTGCCTCGGCTTCTTCGTATCGCCCTGCATTGGCCAAGTCGTTGTATTGATCGACCAAACCTTGTGCTTGAGCTTCGTTTTTCGACTGCGTTAGCAGATCGCTACTTGCGACCACGGGGCTGCTTGAAGATGCACTAGCCACACTATTCTTAATCTCTTCGATTACGTTCTGTACTCTTTCAGCATCCTTTTTGTTCCCTTTGACAATGGACAATCCCATTTCGGGCACAAACGAGATATCTACATCGCCAACTAGACCGGTTCCAGAAGCGACCGCATCGTCGGACGCAACGATCACAGCTTGGTCGGTGGGTTGTTCCGGGTGAGAACCTACAACGGCGTCAGCAATATTCGGTAAGTACGGCATGTCGTTGCTGCTGGTAACAGGAAACGGCAGCGTTGTGCCTTTGACTTGTACAGCGAATGGCCCACCATTGTCAAACAGAGCCGGCCCCCAGGTTGCTGCAAGTGGTATCGCTGCGGCGGTTGCCAACAAAGCAGCGAATCGCTTGCGGCGATAGAACGGTCGTTCCGTTAGTTTCACCGTTGATGTATTCGCTGCTGGGTTCGGCGCAACTACTTGTTTTATTTGGCAAGCGATCGATGCCGATTGTTTTTCGTCTAGCGTTATATTCGCCGGCGATTTGGCCAACGCGGACCGAACCGAAGCGAGCGTCAGTTGTATTTGTTCCAACTCGACTCGCAACGATAGGTCGGACTCAAGTGCGTGTTCGACTTTGAATGCGTCAGCAGCGTCAAGCTCATGGAGCGCATAAGCAGTCAATTGCCAAGGTTCGATCGGCTGAGCGGCTGGGTGATCAATGGGATTGTGTGTCATGATTGGTACAGGTTTCAGGTTTGAGGTTTGAGATTGGTTTTGGCGATACCTAAAGGCATTTGTTGCCTGCCATGGCGGTCCGCAACTTCGTCAATGCATCGTGCAAAATCACCCCGACGTGCGATACGCTCATCTCCGTGATCTCTGCGATTTGCTTGTACGACAGACCCTGCGCGAGCCGGAGGGAAAGGACCTCTTGCTCCCGGATGGGGAGCTTGGCGATCTGATCATGCAGTTGCTCATGCTCCTCGCGTTGCGATAGATAGCCCATCGGTTCGTTGGCCGGTGCTGGGGCCGTTGCCAACGCTGATGCATTCGAGTCGATCCTCATTAGAACCTCCTGGCGATGGTGATCCATCGCGCAATTGCGACAAGTTTTAAAGAGCCAAGCATCTACATGTCCCTCGACATGCGAGCGGCTCTCGCGGCACAACCTCAAAAAACTCTCTTGCACACAGTCCCTCGCAGCGTCGACATTTCCTCCCAACAATCGCATCGCATAGGCAATCAATGGACGTTCCAACCTTTCGAACGTGGCGTGCAGCCACGCTCGATGGTCGTCGCCTGGTTGATCGGAATCGCTAGCGATTCCCTCGGGCGGTGCCGGATGCATCATGTCGGAAAGGCAAAAAGGGTCATAGTCTCAAGGTTCGTTGGCGATCGGTGGGTTGATCCTGCCGATCGACTTAGCAAGATAGTGGAGTCGTGTTCATCAAGTAGACGTTTGCCGGCGGAATTTATTAGGGAATATTTTGAGATTTGCTTTTTTTGGGCTCGGTCGGTTCGGGGCGAGACGAGTAGCCCGAGCGTTTTGTCATTCGCGCAACTGTGTTATGCTTCTCGGGCTTGAACGCCGATCGGCGACTGGAAAACGATGAGACCCGAGCGTCGATCGTTGAGACGGCAACGCTTTTGAGTATTGAACTAGTTCATGCACGACATCGATTTGATTACGACCCTGGCGGGTGGGTTGGGTGTAGCGCTCGTATTTGGGTACATCACATTTCGTATGGGTCTTTCGCCGATCGTTGGCTATCTGGTAGCTGGCATTGCCGTCGGTCCGAACACGCCAGGATTTGTTGCCAACGGGCCTATTGCGACGCAAATGGCTGAGTTGGGGGTGATCTTGTTGATGTTTGGAGTTGGCCTCCATTTCGATCTCACAGAGCTATCGCGAGTGCGACAAGTCGCGATACCTGGTGCATTGATTCAAAGCTTCATTGCAACCGCGCTTGGGATGATCGCGGCGCTTGTGTTTGGGTGGAGCTTCAAATCATCGCTCATTTTCGGGGTGGCGGTTTCGTTTGCTAGCACAGTGGTGGTCACGCGGGTTCTTTCGGACGTTGATGAGATGCAGACGCCGGTCGGGAGCATCGCGATTGGATGGTTGATTGTTCAGGATTTGATTGCGGTGTTGGTTTTGGTGTTGATGCCGGCATTAGCGGATGGGAATTCACTGGGATTCTTTTCGGTATTAACTTTGGTGGCTGTTGCGGTGATCAAGATCGCGGCAGTTGGTTTCGTGATTGTGATCGTCGGCGGTAGAGTGGTACCGAGGGTATTGAGGCATGTAGCAGCGACCCATTCCCGCGAGTTGTTCACGCTCTCGATTTTGGTGATTGCTTTGGGGATCGCGGTCGGTTCGGCGCGTTTTTTTGGGGTCTCGATAGCCTTAGGCGCATTCTTGGCTGGGATCGTGGTTGGTCAATCCGACTTTAGTTTGCGAGCAGCAAGCGATGCGTTGCCGATGCGGGATGCGTTTGCGGTTCTGTTTTTTGTGTCGGTTGGAATGCTCTTTGACCCTGTTGTGCTCTACGAGTCCCCTTGGCTGGTCTTATGGACACTAGCCATCGTGATGGT
>JBBRGW010000348.1:0-4848 GCA_038223525.1 Pirellulales bacterium | reverse complement strand
CACGCTCTCCATTCACTGCCCTGGGGTTGGCCCATTTGAATCTGGGCAGTTTTTGCAGGTTGGGATGGAGTTAACGGACAAGCACTTGCATCGTCCCTATTCTGTCGCTTCGCCATTCTCCGATACTTTGGAGTTCTTTATTGTCCGTGTGGATGGCGGCGAACTAACACCGCGACTTTGGGCGCTCAAGGAAGGAGATCCGCTCGATGTATCCGCCAAGGCGACAGGGGGATTTACTCTGTCCCACACCCCGGAAGCCGAAACAATATGGCTGCTGGCAACTGGAACGGGTTTGGCGCCGTACATCGCAATGATGCGGCAGGAAACCATTTGGAATCGGCATAAGAATGTCGTATTGGTCCACGGCGTTCGTTTCGCAACCGATCTGGCTTATCAATCCGAACTGGAACAAATCAAAGCCAAATTCGGCAGCCGGTTTCATTCGATCCCGGTGATCTCGCGAGCCGAGTTACCAGGCGCAATCTCGGGGCGCATCACGACGGCGATCGAGAATGGGTCGTTAGAAAGCAAAGCCGAAAATAGCCTCAGCCCATCCAATAGCGTGGTCATGATGTGCGGAAACCCTCAGATGCTCGACGATGTCGAATCCCTCCTCAAGGATCGAGGGATGCTCAAGCACAAGAAGTCCTCGCCCGGCCATGTTGTGGTCGAGCGCTATTGGTAAGCAAGCAATCGAATCGCTGCCGACAACTGTGAATATTGTCGCCGGGTGTAGCTTTCGCCGTCGAGCGCACCCATAATTGTGATGCGTGTCACTATCTCATTTCGCCTCCCGCCTTTGATCCCACAAGGTCTACGATGTTTGTCTCCCAACTCTCCCGCACCAGCCTCCTCGCTCTCGCGTTCGCTCTCGCATCGGCTCCCTGCTGCATGGCCCAGGGAGCCAAGAAAGGTTTACCAAGTCCGCCAGCCGAAGCTACTGCAGAACTTGCAAAAGAAATCGCCCCGAAGGAGGCCGGGTTAAAAGAAGACCTTTCCAAGGAGAAGGCAAAATGGAAACCGCTGATGGAAAAAGATTCGCTCAAGGGTTGGGAAATTTCGAATTTTGGCGGCGAAGGAGAAGTGGAAATCAAAGAAGGGGTCATGCGTCTTGAGCGAGGTGAGCCAATGACCGGTGTCACTACGATCAGCAAAGAGTTTCCGAAAGACAACTATGAGATGCGATGGAAAGCATCGCGCATCGATGGCTCCGATTTCTTTGCTGGGGTCACATTTCCAGTCGGAGACGAATTCTGTTCCTTCATCTGTGGTGGTTGGGGCGGAGGATTGGTTGGGCTAAGCTCCATCAATGGCAACGATGCTTCTGAGAACGAGACCACCGGTTTTCATCAGTTCAAGAACAAGCAGTGGTATGCTTTTCGAATTCGTGTAGACAAGAAGCACATCACCGCTTGGATTGACGACAAGGAAATGCTGCAAGTCGAACGAGAGAACAAAAAGTTCTCCTTACGAGGTGAAGTGTTTAAGTCCAAGCCACTTGGATACTGTGTATTTCAATCGATTGTCGATGTCAAAGAGTGGGAGTATCAAACAGTCGAGTGAGTGCGAGCTCCGAGCGATTGCAAGATCTGCATAGCTTTACCGGAATCGATGGCTCGCCGTGCACGCTCAACCCCATCGATTAGAGAATGTGTCATTCCGCTGACCCAGAGTGCGGCGGAAGTATTTGCGAGAACGATATCGCGTCTTGGGCCTTGCTCTCCATTTAGGATCGCGGTGATGGTTGCAGCGCTTTCTTTCGGCCCGGCTACTTTGAGATCGTCCACATCAATTGCTCGAAGGCCGAAGGACTGTGGGCTCCAAGTCGTTTGAGTCAACATACCTTGCTGGATATGAAGTACGTGGGTATCGGCAGATAACGAGACTTCGTCCATTCCATCTTCACCGCGAACAACGATGGCCGCGTCGATTGGCAATTGGATCAATGCGGAAGCCATTTTGGTTTGAAGCACTTCTTGGCCGACTCCGATGATTTGATATGCCGCGCCGGCCGGATTGCACAAAGGTCCCAAATAATTGAATAGAGTGGGTACGGACAGCGAACGCCGAATAGAGGCAACATGTTTCATAGCCGGATGCAGGAGGGGTGCAAAGCAGAAGCAGATCCCCAAATCGTTCAGACAGGCCTCTGCTACTTCGCGGCTAGCATCGATTTTGACGTTAAGCTCTTGCAATACGTCGGCAGAGCCGGTTGCGCTGGTTATCTTGCGATTCCCATGTTTTGCAACGGCGGCGCCGGCTGCCGCGGCCACGATCGCCGTAGCGGTTGAAATGTTGAAAGTCATCGCGCCGTCGCCTCCGGTACCACAAGTGTCCAAAAGGCCTGCTCGGCTTGTTCGGATCGGGGTCATCATCATTCGCATGGCTCGAACGGCGCCCACCAACTCCGAAACAGACTCGCCCTTTTCTCGCAATGCGAGCAGCAACTGGCCAATTTCCTCATCTGGAACCATACCGGCAAGCATCCAAGTGATAGCTTGCTGCATCTGATCAGAGGAAAGATCCTGCTTGGTTTGGGCTAGACTTAGGAATTCTTCGAGCATGTTGGGTGGGGAAGCTGGTTCGGCGGCTAGCTAATGAAGGGTAAGTGACTTAAAACTTAGAGTAGGTTTTTTACTACGAGTTGACCCATTTCAGAGATGTTTGTCCAGCATGGCACGTAAAGTCATCATTGATTGCGATCCGGGAATTGACGATGCGGTTGCCTTGATCATGGCTCTATTTGATCCGAGACTGGAGGTTGTTGCAGTCACGGCTTGTTCTGGAACAGTAGAGTCAGAACGGAGCATCCAGAATATTCTTGGGCTCTTGGAGAAGCTCGATCCGCCACGTTTTCCTCGCGTTGGCTCCGGAACCGACCCAGAGGATGCGCCTGTTTCCGATAATCGTCAACTCCACGGCGAAGATGGACTCGGAAATCTAGGGCTTACGCCGGTCAATCGGCAGCACATCATGGCGAGTGAAAAGCTAATCGCGGATCGGTTGCGAGCAGAACCAGGTGACATCACGATTTTGTGTTTAGGGCCTCTGACCGGGATCGCGCGGGCTTTCCAACGCGACCCAAGCATCATCGAAGCGGTCGACAAAATAATAATGCTCGGTGGTTCTACGCAATGCATTGGCGATGTTACAGCTGCAGCTGAATTCAATATGCACTTTGATCCGTCAAGTGCGTCTGCCGTTTTTCGTTCGCCGACGACCAAATCTCTGATACCGCTCGAGATTACTAATCAAGTTGCTTTCGATATCAATTTGTTGGGAGTGTTGCCGGGTAAACATTCACGGGCGGGTGCATTGCTCCATGCGATGCTGCCTCATCTGTTTCGTTCGTATCGTCAGTATCGAGCTCAGGAAGCCATCGCGTTGCAGGCTGCGATTGGAATCGTCTACTTGGTTGAGCCGATATTGTTTAAGTCGGAGCAGTTTTCGGTAGACATCGAGGAACTCGGCGAACTTACGCGAGGCGCGACCATCGTGGATAGACGTCCGTTTGTATCGAGTCGTCGCGATTTGGAGATTGTGACTTCGGTAGATGCGGACGCGGTGAGGGAATGCGTTTTCAACGGACTCAAGTTTGCTGGCCAGTGCACAGGAGGTCTCTAGCTCTGTGACCCGATCTCGCATTGGTCCATTAGCTCTAGAATCCCCGCTTGGCGATCGCGGTTCGAATGTTTTCCGGGCCGTGCATATGCAGCAACGCGCCCAGGTAGTGGTACGTGTTTTCTCAGTCCCGTTGGGCTTGACCCCAGAATCGAAGCAAGAGTTTTCGGATCAATTGGAGAGCCTCAAGGCGCTTCGACATCCCGGTATCGTTCGATGCTACGGTGGCGGATTTGATGCCAAGGATGCGTATCTGGTTTATGAGCTCGCTCAAGGTGAGTCGCTCGCCAAGCTATTGACGCGACGCGAACGATTGCCATGGGAGTCGATTCTTGAGTATGGTCTGCAACTTTGCGAAGCGTTGAAATATGCCCACGAAGCTGGTTGGATCCATGGCCGTATCCGACCGGACAAGATCATGGTTTCCGAAGACGGCAACAAAGTGAAATTGAGCGACTTCCGCCGCGGGCCGGGTGCACCAGCCCCACTATCTCTCGAGCAGCTGTCGTATTCAGCGCCCGAAACACTCGTCAACCAACCCAGCTTCAACGCGGCTGCAGATCTTTACAGTGTCGGCGCCATCTTGTACCAAGGAATCACAGGACAGCCACCGTTTGTCGCAACCGACTACGCTGCTCTTAAACAGCAGATCAATAGTGCCACTCTCCCCCCCGTCGCCTCGATAGTCTTCGACTGCCCCGTTTGGCTAAGCTCGGTTGTGGAGCAACTGATGAACAAGGATCCGCTCAAGAGACCATTCACGGCAGCGGCGACGGCCATGGCGATGCGCGAGGCGCAACGGCGAGCGACCGATGGAATGGGAGTCGCGGAACATTCCTTATCTGGCTTTAGTGCGCTGCAGCTCAACACCAGCAAGGCGGAGGCAGAAAAGGCATTGGGGCTCAAGAAAAAGAAAAAGCGTCGGCTGGACGGTGAGGACTCCTACGACAAACCTGGTCTGTTCGAGCGACCGTTAGTATTATTGGGTTTGCTGGCAGCAGCGATCTGCTTAATCACCTTCCTCGTTTGGCCGGCCGGGGAAAAAACTTTGCGAGCGCGGGCTCAAAAACTGATGGACAGCCAAGACGTAAGTTCGCACAACGACGCGAGGGATTTGTATCTTTTTCCGTTGATTGAACGGTTCCCAGGTAGCGAGAACGCCATTTGGGCCGAAGAACAATTGGATCTGATCGCGATGGAAAATGCGGAAGCCAAGATTCAAAGCAA
>JBBRGW010000347.1:0-4888 GCA_038223525.1 Pirellulales bacterium | reverse complement strand
GCGTCGTGAAGCGTCGACGAGACCAGTACAAGAAAATGATGAAGCCAAGAAACCAACTGAGAACGCGTCTCGAACGACACGATAACTCATTTGAATAGAACGACTTATGAAATTCGACAGTGCCATTCGTGCCAGGCACCTGGGAATCCCTGGGTAGGTGCCAGGCACCTGAGAATCCCTGTTTGCGATGAATGAACCGTAGTGGAACTCGCCAGAGTTCCAAGTACTGCAGGAATTCTGGCGAATTCCACTACGGGCAATTCTCCTACTTCCGCCCGCCTAACGGCATGAATGCTAGCATTTCTCCTGGTTTTTTGTTGTTTTTTCGACTTGACGGGGACCCCTGGTTTGGGACACGTTGTTAGATAGTTCGTAAGCGGTTTGCGTCCCCCGGTGATGCATCCTCGCAACAGTATCCTTGGATCAAGATGATCCGAGAACACACCAACAAAAATTGGCAAGGAGGCCATTGGCATGTCGCGCAACTCTCGTTCTTCCGTTTCACTTCGACAGCTTTTCCCGTCCGCTCAAATCGTCGGTGCAGACGATATTCGGTGTGATGCGTGCCTATGCGACATCGAGCAAGCGGTTGCCAACTGCGTCTTTGCAATCGGCTTGGACGGTGAGTCCGACGCAGCCCGCGACACGATCGATGCGATCAACTGCGGTGCAAAAGCGATTCTTACCGAGCAGTTCCTCCCCTCGAGTGTCCCTCAATGCATCGTCCCCGATGTGCGTGAAGCCTACGCTCGACTTTGCCAAGCTGTCGCGGGCAAGCCAAGTGAAAAAATGCTCACCATCGGAATCGTCGGAACGCACGGTAAAACAACTGCAGGGCTGATGGTAGCCTCGATGCTCAAGAAGATTGGCAATCGCGTCGCTTACTACACTTCGCTTGGAGCCAGCGACGGCCAAGAGGCTGGACTCGCAGCGAATTCAAACGCAGATGCTAACGAACTTGCTCGGTGGCTGGCAACGAGCGAACAGAACCAATCGCCTGCAGCGGTTATCGAGCTAACCGATGACATGTTGAGATCGCACGCCGCGAGCGGAATCGAGTTCGATGTCGTTCTATTTACAAGCTTACGAAAATCGCAGCGGATTGATGCATTGCAAGCCCGAGGCGTGGAGAACGCCATGCATCGCATCGTGGGCCAACTCAAGCAACATGGCATCGTTGTTTACAACGCGGACGACGCGAGACTTAATCGTTGGATCGAGCGTCACCAACCACATTCGATCGGATATGGACTGGATGCAGCGGCCGATGTTCGCGGCAAACGAATGAGCAGTTTGCAGGGTGAACAGTCCTTTATGGTCTCGGCTGGAAATTGCGTTATGCCTGTAACGAGCATGCTGCTCGGAGATCACAATGCTCGGCACATGCTCGGCGCCGCGGCAGTCGGCTATGCCTTCGGTCTGGAACTCTATGAAATCGCACAAGGGATCGAACGGCTAAACAAAATACCTGGTCGCATGCAACGCGTTCCGGACTCGACGCATTGCGCAGTAACGATCGACAGTGCAGATCAAGCGGACCGGTTGGCCGTTGCGATGCATGCGCTTTCCAAGAATGGAAATCCGATCATTTGTGTTGCAGAGGTACCGGAGGCAGCAACACCAGAGCAGATGGCAGCATACGGACGTGTTCTCGAGCGGTCGGCTTCAAAAGTTGTTTTAACTCAAAGCCGCCAATCGACGCGATCGGGACAAAAGGCGATGTGGCAAGTCCTGGACGGTTGCGACTACCCAGCTTCGATCCAAGTGGTCCCGAACCGAGAGACTGCCATTGAACTAGCAATCCGAAGCGCTGGACCGGGCGAACAAGTGCTCTTGGCAGGCTGGGGTGCCAATCGATGGACAAACGACCAGACGAAAGAACTAAAAAACGATATGGAATGCGCAACGAGAATTCTCGCCAGCGTACCGAGGAAACCAGTCGAGAGATCAGCGATTGCACAGTCGCCACGACTGCGACTATTTGGCGGCGCCGCTTGAATTGAGCACGCATAAGTGTGGCACGGCGGTCCCCTAATGCCTCGAAATCGTTAATTTTTTCGGTAGTGGATCTTGCTTAAGATCCTTGATGCATAGGATCTTCAACAAGTTCCACTACCGATTGGGGCGACAAGGAAAAATAGCACTGCAATTCGCAGGTTTTTTTAAACCCTCGGACTACTTCTTCTCTTCCTCAGTCTTCTTAGCTTCAACCTTCTTTCCTTCAACGACCATCGCTTTTTCGATGGTAATGTGTTCCTTTGGAATGCTTTTTTCGCCTCCAGCACCGGAAGATACGGCAACCGACTTGATCGCGTCTACGACGTCTTTGCCCTCAATGACTTTACCGAAAACGCAGTAGCCAACCTTGTCTTGGCAGAATTTTTGGTCAAGTGTTTGGGCGTTATTCTTGGTGTTGATAAAGAATTGGCTGGTTGCGCTGTTGGGTTCCGAGGTTCGGGCCATAGCAATCGTGTACGCCGCATTGGAAAGTCCGTTGGTGGACTCATTCTTGATCTTCGCGCGAAGTCCTTTCTTGGATTCGTTCTTCTCAGCCGCGGCCTTATCGACAAAGCCGCCCGTTTGGATCATGAAGTCCGCCATGATGCGATGGAAGATCACCCCTTCGTAGTATCCGTCGTTGACGTACTTCACGAAGTTGTCCACCGTGATGGGTGCAAGTTCTCTATCCAATTCCAGTTTGATGTCCCCTTTGCTTGTCTTCAGGAGAACAAAGACCGGATCGGCAGCTTGTATAGTTGCGGTCAAAAACGAAAGCGCCAAAACGAAAAGGATGGACCAGTTAACAGCTCTAAACATGGGATTCTCCGGATTTGGAAAGGGTTAAAAACGATGCAAAATGGTTGCTACGATCAAAGGAGAACGGACATTCCCGAGATTGTAAACACCCCGGTAGCTAAGTGGTGATACCCTTCTTCAGTTCGGCACGTAAAATGCTCGTAAGGTGGATTTCGTGATTTGGCTGCCATTTGCATTTGGTTAAAGGACGCTTCGATGCTGCTTTATTTGCTGTTTGTCGTACCTACGATGTTGCTTGCCCTTGGGGCTCAGTGGATGATTCGTTCGGCATATCAGAGAACGAGTCAGATCCCTGCCAAGATGAATGGGGCGATGGCGGCCCGCCGAATACTCGACGCGAACGGGCTTCAAAATATCCTAATCGAACAGGCTAGCGGCCAGCTCTCGGATCATTACGACCCATCCGCCAAAGTGGTGCGATTGAGTCCAGATGTCTATCAAGGCTATTCGCTGGCATCGGTGGGAATTGCTGCTCACGAAGTTGGGCACGCAATCCAAGACGCAAAGCACTACGCGCCGCTCGGCCTGCGAAATCTAGCGGTGCCTGTAGCCGGTTTTGGGAGCAGTATCAGTCAAGTTTTTCTCATGGCTGCATTGGGACTGGGAGCGATGGGCCAATATACTTGGGCCAATTGGGCGATGATCTTGTTCGTGGTCGGCTTCTCGGCGACGGTCATCTTTCAGCTAATCAATTTGCCTGTCGAATTCAATGCAAGTTCACGAGCGAAGACCGAGTTGGTTTCGCTGGGGATCATCAACGGTCAAGAATTGAGGGACGTGAGCAGCGTTTTGACTGCGGCCGCGATGACTTATGTGGCCGCTACCCTACAAGCGGTCGCGACATTAGCATACTACCTTTTGCAATTTGTACTTCAGAGCCAAAGCCGGCGAAACTGATGCCAATGGGTACTGTTCATGAACATGGAATCTGGTCCATCGGGTTATTGAGAGGTTCACGACTGAACGATCTGCAGCCAACTGAGTCTCCGAACCCCATCGTCACAGCAAATGATTTCAAGAAATGGAATGGCGCGGCGGTCGCTGACCCATTTGCCATTTTTCGCGATGGGGCTTGGTACCTATTCTTTGAGTTATTCCAAAACAACAGCAACAACGCCGTCGTAGGCGCGTCGCGCAGCACCAATCTCAAGGACTGGGAGCCATTAGGCATCGTTTTAAAGCAGCCTCATCATTTATCGTATCCGTTTGTCTTCGAGCACGACGGCCAGATTTATATGATGCCGGAATCAAAGTCCGTAAGAAGAGTCGATTTGTTCAGGGCGGTCGAGTTCCCGTATCGTTGGGAGTTCGAGAAGACGATTCTGCAAGGTAGGCTGATGGATTGCTCCATGGTGCAACATCAAAGTCGCTATTGGATTTTCGCAGGTTGGCGATCGCATGGACTGAAGTTGTTTCATGCGTCGCATCCACTGGGACCATGGAAATCACATTGGCTGCCGTGGCTGCGCGTTTACTCCCGATCGTCTACGCGTCCAGGAGGGCGTCCAGTCCATTGCGACAACAACCTCATTCGATTTTCTCAAGACTGCACGGACTACTACGGACAGCAGTTGCGGGCCTGGCAAGTGACTCGCATGAATCGACTTTGGTATTCCGAAAAGCCTATGTTCAAGGAGCCGATACTAACAGGTACAGGCAATGGATGGAACGCACGATGCATGCACCATATCGATCCCTTTCGAGTACCTATTTTGAGAGCAAATTCAACGGAGCAGCAAGAATGGCTCGCCTTCGTAGATGGCTCCGCGTAGATGGCTCCCTCTAACCACAAGTGCGCGGCGGCGAGCGAAGCAGCGTCTCAACGAGACGCTGCTTTCTGCGAGTCTCGGAGAGGCTCGCCTACGTGTGTTGAACACTTACTTGTGCGGGGCTGCTTAGATAGCCGGTTGATTGCAACCCATCAATCGTTTATACGCTATCTTTCTCAGGATGAATCCAGGGAGCTCGGTATGGCCGCCGCAACATGGCGGTCGCTTGTTCGTCCCCGACCACGATATGTTTCTCTGGGCTCCAAGCGAGCGACCGACCTAGATCCATAGAGAGGTTGGCT